>CAXBRX010000168.1:0-7294 GCA_963977835.1 uncultured Derxia sp. | reverse complement strand
GTCGGGCAACGGCGTGATGTCCGCCTCGATCGAGACATGCTTCGCCGCGGCCGCCGACGACATGGCGTCCACCGCGGCCCGCATCGGCTCGGAGGGGTCGGTGGGCGCAAGGTGCATGCGGAAGCGGTCGGCGTCCATGCGCGCCAGCACGCGCCCGCGCGCGGCATCGATCGCCTGATTGAGGCGGGCCGCGAGTCCGAGCTGACGGCCATCGCTGACGATGCGCATGCGTGCATCGTTGCAGCGGCGCACGATGTCGACGCTGGCGTCGGTCGAGCCGTCATCGATGACGAGTACCTCGTGCCACGACGCCGCGGCGAGGAGCCGTTCGAGTACGCGACCGATGGCCTCCGCCTCGTTGAAGGCGGGAATGACCACGCTGACATGACGGGGATCGGCCATCGGAGCCGCCCGGATCCTATCACGCGATGAATTTTCGCCCTTTATTCGTTTTCGCCAGTGGGGCGAAAATTAACCGTAAGTGCTGATTTCCCGGATATTTGCCGTTGACAGCCCCCGACCTCGGTCCTACTCTAGGCGTGGACTTTTTTGGACCAAAGTGGACTCAATGAGGGAGTTTCGACGTGCTGCGCGGTAACTACCCCGCGAAGATCGATGACAAAGGGCGGCTCAAGCTGCCCGCGTCATTCCGCACGCTCGTGTACGACGCCCACGGGTCCGGCCTTTACATCACGAGCCTCAGCGGTGAATCGGTGCGCGTGTATCCGATGCCCGTCTGGCAGGCGCTCGAAGCGCGGCTCGCGACGATGCCAAGCACGCACCCGGCGCGTCTCAAGTTCCTCGCGCGCACCAACAACACCATGATCGTGCCGGCCAACGTCGCGGACGTGTCGGCGATGCTCGCCACGGCGATGAGCGTGCTCGACCGCTCGAAGCTGCCGCCGGCCGCCCCGCCCCGATAGCCCCGGCCGTCCCCCGAGGGCCCTTGCTCGTCTTCGTCGCCGGCGCGACCGGCGCCACCCACCTTTTCAATGCGATGTCGCCGATGACGGCGCGGGAACCCGGCGTCGTCGGCGCCTGCCTGAACAACAAGACGTGCTGGTGCGGCGTGATCGCGGATGGGCACCACGTCAGTCTGTCCACGCTCGCAGTGGCGCTCGCGGGCCCTTGGCTGTTCGGCTGGACCGCGCTCACGGCGGTCTACAAGGCGCTGGTGCTGCTCGTCATCGCCTGCCCGTGCGCGCTCGTGATCTCGACGCCGGTCACGATCGTGAGCGGCCTCGCGGCGGCGGCCCGGCACGGCATCCTGATCAAGGGCGGCGTGCATCTGGAACAAGCGCGCCGACTCAAGGCCATTGCGCTCGACAAGACCGGCACCCTCACCGTAGGCAAACCGCGCCTGGTCGACTGGCAGCCGCTGACCACGCGTTTGAGCGCGGCGCAGATCGAGCACATCGCTGCGGCCATCGCGGCGCATTCCGATCATCCGGTGGCGCGCGCCATTGCAGCGGGTCTGGTGCCTAACCATGTGGACGCGCAAAGCTTCGTCGCGTTGTCCGGGCGCGGCATCGAGGCCGAGATCGACGGCCAACGCTATGTGCTGGGCAACCATCGCCTGATCGAAGAACGTGGGCAATGCTCGGCCGAGATCGAAGCTGCGTTGCACGGGCATGAACAAGCCGGCCGCACAGTGAGCGTGCTGGCCGATGCGCATGGCGCGATCGCCTTGTTCGCGGTCGCCGATACGCTCAAGCCTTCTTCGGCCGCCGCCGTGCGCGCATTGCAGGCCCTGGGCATCGCGCCCGTCATGCTCACCGGCGACAACCAGGCCACCGCCGAGGCCGTCGGGCATGCGGCGGGCCTCACCGACATCCGCGGCAATCTGCTGCCGCAAGACAAACTCGAAGCGATCTCGGCGCTGCAACGCCAATACGGCCCGACCGCGATGACCGGCGACGGCATCAACGATGCACCAGCCTTGGCTCAGGCCGATCTGGGCATCGCCATGGGCGCCGCGGGCACCGACATCGCAATGGAAACGGCCGATGTCGTCATCATGAACGACGAACTCGAACGCATCGCGCAAACGGTGCACCTGTCGCGCCGCACGCATGCGGTGCTCTGGCAAAACATCGCGCTCGCGCTCGGCATCAAGGCGGTGTTTCTGGCGCTGGCGATCTTCGACAACGCGAGCATGTGGATGGCCGTCTTCGCCGACATGGGCGCGAGCCTGCTGGTGGTCTTCAACGGGCTGCGCTTGCTGCGCGGCCCGCGCGAAGCGCATGCTTCGTCTTCATGAAGCCCCGCGCACGTCCCGCAGCCGTTCCGCCCGCCAGCGCGATCAATGCACGCCTGCCGGGCGCCTATTTTTACGATAGCTATTCGCTCGCGGTGCCCGATGGGCCGCGTTCAGCGCTCGGGCATTTCCTGCTGGCGCTCGAAAAGACCCCGGCCTGGGTGAATGCCTTGATGACCCTGCGCAACAAGGCGGTGCGGCTGGTGGGCCTCAAAGACCTCGGCGCACTCGGCGGCTTCGATCCGGCCAAGCCCGCCTCGGCCTATGCGGTCGGCGACCGCGTGGGCATCTTCACGCTGCTCTCCAACACCGACGAAGAAGCCTTGCTCGGCGACAGCGACAAACATCTCGATGTCGTGCTCTCGGTCTACAAGCACGCGCCCGATGCGCAAGGCTTGCGCGCACTCTCGACCACCACGGTCGTGCATGTCCACAACCTGCTTGGGCGCGCCTACATGCTGCCGGTCACGCCCATGCACCGGCTGATCGCGCCGGCGGTCCTCAACCGAATGTTGGCTTGAAATTCGCGCGGGGGCCGCGCGCGGACGAGCGCTTCAGGTGCCCGCGGCTTCGATCGCATCGACGAGCATGCGGCGCGCCTGGATCACGCTGTTGGATTGCACATCGTCATGGCCGGCGGCCTTGACCCAGGCACCGTCGGCGCGTGCACGCTCAAGCACGCGCAGAAAGGCCGGCACCAGCGACGGGTCGAATTGCAAGCCCTTGAGACTGGCGATCTCGGTGACCGCAGCCTCGTGCGTCCACGCGTGCTTGTAGGCGCGCTTGTGGGTCAGCGCGTCATACACGTCGGCCAGGGCGCAGACCCGCGCCGAGAGCGGGATCTCCATCATGCTCAGACCCGCCGGATACCCGGCGCCGTTCCACCATTCGTGGTGGTAGCGCGCCACCTCGGCGGCCATCTTGAGGGTTTCGTCCTGGGTGCCGGCGAGCAGCTCGGCGCCCACATTCGTGTGCTCGCGCATCGCGGTCAGCTCGACCGGATTGAGCGGACCCGGCTTGAGCAGGATCATCTCGTTGACGGCGACCTTGCCGATGTCATGCAGACGCGCCGCATGTTCGACACGCACGCAAAACGCTTCGTCCATCCCGATCTCGCGCGCGAGCAGGCCGGCCAGATGGCCGACGCGAAAACAATGCTCACCCGTGTTGTCGTCGAAGAATTCGGCGGCCACGGCCCAGTTCTCGGCGGCGTCGTAGGCGGTCGAACGGATTTCGGCGCGCAAAGCCTTGGCCCGGATCTTGGCCAGTTCTTCGTGGATGGCGGTCAGTTCTTCGTTCTTCTCGACTGTGTTGGCGCGCATCACAGCCGGCGGCGTCAGCATGGAGCGCAGCTTCTCGAACGGATCGAAACCCTTGCCGGCATCGTGCGCGCTGTCGTGCAACTCCACGCCGCGCAAGGTGAGCTGGTGATAGAACTTGGCCTTCTTGACGCTGGTCGTGTAGTCGACCAATTCGCGCGCGTATTCCATGCCGATCTTGGCTTCTTCGGGCGTCACCGCAGTGCCGTACACCCGCATCATGGCCAGCAGCACATCGTCATGCTGGATGTTGGTCTGCTTGCTCAGGTGGTAGATCTCGCGCAGACGCGTGCGCGCACGGCGCATGGCTTCGGATTCGCGCGAGGCCCATTGGCACAGGCAATGCGCAAGATCGAGCGCGATCTCGACGCGCGGATTGCGGGTCGGCATCAAATCGGTGCGCGCAGCCTGGATCAAGGCCGAGGCGGTCTCGGCATCGTTCGAATCGATCAGGTAGACCGCGCGCGCAAATTCGAAGATCGCGCGCACCGTCGGCGGCAGGCTGCGCTTGCGCACGATGTCGGTGCCGGTCTGCAGGAAATGCAAGGCCGCCTCATGGTCGCGCGAGCGATGCGCGCAGATGAGGCCGTTGCCTGAAATCTCCATGCGCTTCAAGTCGCCCTTGGCGGAGTCGTCGGCAAAAGTGAGGCCCGACTTCGCGGCGTCGATCGCTTCGCGGTACAGGCCCATTTGCAGGAACAGGCCGGTGACGTTGTTGAGCGCAGTCGCCGCGGCATTGCGGTCATCAATCTGCACCGCGATGGAAAACGCCTGATCCAGATGCGTCGCAGCATCGGCATAGTTGGCGCTCAGAATCTGCAAGGCGCCGAGACTGCTGTGCGCGCGGCGGATCAACGGCAGATTGTCGAGCGCGGTCGCGGCATCGAGGCAGATTTTGGCCAATACGAATGCGCGCGTGTTCTTGCCAATGGCGAGAAAGTAGGTGCTCGCGTCGAAGAGAAAAGTCAGCCGTTCGGCTTGCGCCGCCGGATGCTGCAAATGCAGGAATACCGATACCGCGTGTGTGGCGGCTGCCTCGTGTGCCGGCTCTTGCGTGGCGAACAATTGGCGCGCGTAGTCTCCGAGAGTGGCCTGCAGGTGCAACGCGCTCGCAGCATCAGCCGCATCGATCGCCGCGGCAATGTCTTCGCCGCTGCCGGCGAGCATGTCGTTCAGATCCCGGATCAATACTGTGTTGCGCGTCTGCATGAACAACACCCCCGTTCGCGCAAATCTAGCTCAGATGCGACTAGACATTTGCGTGAATTTACGCACACTGGGCACGAGACTGCGCCTACCCCGTCACGGAGCACAGTCTCGTTACCTCGCCGCACCTCAAATCCTCGAGGACGGTGTGGTCTGCCCAACGATCCTCTTTACCTGCAATCGTCCTTAGGAGCCTTACATGAACACGCAAGTCATCGCCGTCGAAATCGAAACCGAAGAAGTCGCCCAAACGGCTGAAGTGCAATCCCTCTCTGATCTCGACCTCGAGCTCGTCGGCGGTGGCGCCGTCATCGTCTCGCTCGACTGAGCCTGACGAAAGCAAACGCGGCGCCCTCGCGTTTTCGGAATAACGGCCGACCCCGCGCGAACTGAAGCGCTGTTTTGGCGCGATGCGTGAAATTTTTCACGCATCGCAGTGCATGTCGGCAAAAGCCGCGCCATTCCGGACTGCGCGCACCCGGCCCTGGGCCGGGTCTGCGCAAGGGCAAAAAGAAAACCGCGTCGACGCTCTTCGCATCGACGCGGTTTTTGTTGAAGCGAGCGCTTATTTGCTCAGCTTGATCTGGCTGCCGGTCGCGGTCAGATACCCCACGGCCGCGCCGAAGCGGTCGTTGTAATTGGCACGCACCAGCGGATCGAGCGTCGGCTTGACCACATCGTGCAACGGGCTTTCCCAATCACCGGGATGCTGGAAGTTGCTCATGATGTAGGTCCAGCCATTGATCTCGTCGACTGCCTGCAAGCCCGTCGATTCCGCACCCGCCGGGACCGACATCACGCGGCTCAGCGCCTGGGTGTCGACGTTGTAGGCCCAGAGGAAGTTGTTGACGTGCATGCCGCTGTCTTCGCCGATGAAGAGGGTGCGCATCTTTTCCGAGAACTTGATGTTGTCGGGATTGGCGATCTTGTCGGCGTTGGCCTGGTTGCCGAGCGCGTCGGCGGCGGCCAGGGTTTCACCGATCAGGGCCGCAGGCGCCGACATGTGCGTCGACACCCATTGGCTGTCGATCGCATTGCCGTCGGTGTCCTTCTGGCCGCCGGCCAGGGTGTGCTCGTACACCGCGCCGGCCTTCGGCCCTTGCACCGCGATGTCGCCCTGGTTCGCGGCATTGCCCGCGATCATGCTGGTCTGGATGTACGACATCGCCGAATAGGCCTTCTTGTCCTTGATGTTCAGCGTCGTGCCTTCCATCTTGGTGAAGCCCATCGATGCGCCCTTGTAGGCGGCGTAGCGGTGCGTCTCGAGGAAGGCCGCGGCCTGCTCCTTGCCGGCCACGATCTTGATCCAGTTGTTCTTGCCGCTGAAGAAGATCTTGGTGTAGCTCGCGTCCGACGGATCGGTGGTCTTCACGTCCATGATGTCGGTCGACTTGATGCCGCCCGCGACCAGCGCCTTGATTTCGGCGCTGGTGGCATGACCGAGCTTGATCCACGAGATGTCGCCCGCGCCCGGGCCGGTGCCCGAGGTCTGCGTCCACTTGGCCACATACAGCGTGCCGGCCGACAAATCCTTCGCGGTGTCGGCAATGAACATGAACAAGCCGCCGTTGGTCGCGTCGTCGCCCATCAGCACGGTGCGGTTGTCCGGCATCACCTGCACCAGCTCGTGCGAGATGCGGCCCAGGCAGTAATGCTTCTTGATGCTGCCGGTGCCATCGGGATTGACGGTCACTTCGGGCAGATGGCCGTAGTCGTACGGACTCGCCGTGGTGGCGTTGCCGAACAGATTGGTGCTGAAGCCTTGCAACTGCGCATTGGTCGTGAGCGTCGCGTCGGGCTCGTATTCCTCGCTCGACAAATGCGTGTTCCAGGGCGACAGGCTCGCGCCGCAGGTGATCCACAGGCCCTTGACGCCCGAGGTGTCGACATTGTGATACTTGACCAGGCTGAGCTTGCCGGTGGCCTGGTCCTGGTCCAGCGTGAGCACCGCGATCGGCGACGGCAGCAGACCGTACATCGAGGTCAGGGCCTGGTTGCGCGTCGTGTATTCGAATTGCACCACCGCGAACACCGGCTTGCCCTTGATGCCCGTGACGGTCGTCGAATCGAGCTTGATGAGCGAGGCGCCATCAGGGCAATCGGAGAAGAACTGGCGCACCGACCCGGCGACCGAGGTGTCCATGATCGGCTGATTGTTGATGTCGTAATAGCCGCCGGCGATGACCGTGCCGCCCTTGCCGTCGGACACCGAGCTGCCGGTGATGAAGAAGGGTTGGTAGCCGAGCGTGAAGGTCTGGCTGCTCTTGTCGTCGAAATTTGCGACCAGGCTCGACGCGACATAGGTCGTGGCCATGTTGGCCGGCGTCGACAAGGACGGCGCGGCCATGCTCGTGAAGCTCACGCTCGTCAAGGCGGGCGCGGCGCTGTCGCTGCCGCATCCGGTCAACGAAGCGGCAGAGGCGAACGACGAGGCCAAGGGCAGCAAGGGCGCGCCCGCGATGAATTGCAGCAATCGGCGGCGGGGCGGATCGGCTGATGTGGTCATGATGTT
>CAXBRX010000167.1:0-7305 GCA_963977835.1 uncultured Derxia sp. | reverse complement strand
ACATCGCGAGTCCGGCATCGGCCGGCGTGGTCCAGCCACGCGCGAGCCGCCCGCGGCCAGCGTTCTGGCGGCGTGCCATGCGCAACATGCGCGCGGCGATCGGGCTGCGCTCGGAGCGGGCCTGCTGGCCGACGGCCATCAGATCCGCATTGGTCGAGCCGGTCTCTTCGACCCAGCTCACCGCGCCCGGCACCGCCCAGGCGGGGGCAGCGGGCAATGCCCGCAATACGGCGGCCTGCACGGTTTGGGACGACCGGATCGGCGGTGACGTCATCGGCTGGGGGATCTCGGCTAGGAAGCGCGAAGGCTAGAATGCCCTGCAAAGGCCGCAATGGTAGCCGAGCCAACGGCCGCAGCCGTTGCACGAGCCCCAACCTCCACCACCATGCCGAACACCGCCTCCAACCCGCGCACCCAAGCCTCGCCCTTGGCGCGGCTCGCGTTCGCCTGCATGGCGCTGGTGATCGTCTACGCGAGCCTCTACCCCTTCGAAGGCTGGACCGACACCGGCATCGCGCCTTGGGCCTTTCTGACCGCACCCTGGCCGCGTTACCAAACCACCTTCGACATGGCGACCAATGTCGTGGCCTATGTCCCGCTCGGCATGCTCGGCGTGTTCGCGCTCTATCCGCGGGTGCGGCGCGTAGGCGCAGTGCTGCTCGCCACCCTGGCCGGCGCTGCGTTGTCATTCTCGATGGAAGCCTTGCAGACCTATCTGCCGTTCCGCGTGTCGTCGAATGTCGATTTCGCGCTCAACACCTGCGGCAGCCTGCTCGGCGCCATCGTCGCCGCGCCGCTGGCCGCGCCGGTGCTCGACCGCGGCCCGTTGCGCGATCTGCGCCGCCGTTTGTTCGAGCCGCAGGCGAGCTGGGGGCTGCTGATCGTGCTCGCCTGGTTCGCCGCGCAATTGTTTCCGCAAGCCTTGTTGTTCGGCACCGGCGAAGCAGTGTTCGCGCTGCGCGATCTCGTCGATGCCATCGCGGGCGAGCCGGTCAATTGGGCCTTGCTGCCGCATGTCGGCCCCGAAGACATGGTGGTGGCCGAAGCCGTCTGTGCCGCGAGCGCCTTGTCGGGCGCCATCTTGCTGCTGATGCAATTGGCGCGCGCCGAAGCGCCGCGCAGCGTGTTCATCGCGCTGTTCGTCGTGAGCGCGGTCGCCACGCGCTGCTTCGCCTCGGCGGTGGCCTTCGGCATCGACAACGTCTTCGCCTGGGACACACCGGGCGCGCGCCTGGGGCTGGCCGCGGGCACCGTGCTCGCGCTCGCCTGCTCGTATGCGCCGCGCGGGGTGCAGCGCAGCTTCGCCATCGGCTTGCTGAGCGCCGCCGTCGCGGTCGTCAACATCCTGCCCGAGAACCCGTATTTCGCGGCCACGCTGGCCGGCTGGCAACAAGGCCATTGGATCAATTTCAACGGGCTGCTGCATGTGGTGGCGATCGGCTGGCCCTACCTCGCCATCGGCTATCTGCTCATGCATCGGCACAGCACCCGCGCCCTATAATCCGCGCCTTCCTCGAACAACAACGACGACCACCACCATGAGCTATTACAAGCACCACATGTTCATCTGCACCAACCAGCGCGAAGACGGCCAGCCGTGCTGCGCCAGCGCCGGCAATCCGCAAGCGATGATCGACCATGCCAAGAAGCGCCTGAAGGCCGAAGGCCTGGCCGGCGAAGGCAAGATCCGCATCCAGAAGGCCGGTTGCCTCGACCGTTGCGCGCTCGGCCCGGTGGCGGTGGTCTACCCCGAAGGCGTCTGGTACACCTTCATCGACACCAGCGACATCGACGAAATCATCGACAGCCATCTGATCGGCGGCAAGCCGGTCGATCGCCTGCGCGTCTGAGGCCACCCCGGCTCACCGCACGCCGCACCGCCCATGAATCCCGCCACCCAGCGTGAACTGATCGCCGGCCCGGTCGGCGCGATCGACCTCGCCATCGATCTTCCGGCGCCGGACGCAGCGCCGCGCGGGCTCGCGGTGATCGCCCATCCGCATCCGCTGTACGGCGGCACGATGGACAACAAAGTCGTGATCACGCTCGCGCGCGCCTTCGTGGGCCTGGGCTTCGTGAGCGTGCGCGCCAATTTTCGCGGCGTGGGCAAGACCGAAGGCGTGCATGACGAAGGCCGCGGCGAAACCGACGACCTGCTCGCCGTGGTGCGCGCCATGCGTGAACGCTACGCGCCCGCGCACCTGGTGCTGGCCGGGTTTTCATTCGGCAGTTTCGTGCAGACCCATGTGGCCGAACGTTTGCGCGCCGAGGGCGTCGGCATCGACCGCATGGTGCTCGTGGGCACTGCCACCAGCCGCTGGAATGTGCTGCCGGTGCCGGCCGACACGCTCGTCATCCATGGCGAGCAGGACGACACCGTGCCGCTGGCGTCGGTGCTCGACTGGGCGCGGCCGCAGGAATTGCCCGTGGTGGTGATTCCGGGCGCCGACCATTTCTTTCATCGCAAACTGCCGATCATCAAACGGCTGGTGCAAGCGGCATTCGTGTCGGGCCCGAGCGCAGCGCCGGACGATGACGCGGCCGACACGGCCTGAGCATTCCGGCGCGATCACCTCGCCCGCGCATCAACCGCGCGCGCAATCTTCCGCAGCGCCCCGCCAACGCGCGAAGGTTCGCGCGAGCCGGCTCAAGGCCAGCAACCCGACGATGCCTTGCGCGATCCTCCCCGCGTTGAGCGCAGTGCGCTGCGGATCGGGCGCGCATTGCGCATACCGGCCGCAACCCAGCGGCGGAAAGTCGAACCCGTGCATGACCCATTGCGTGGCGGTGAAATCGGACCAGACGATGAACAACGCGCCCGCAGCCACCGCAAACACTGCGGCGCCGAAAATGGCCGAGACCACCCACGCGGCTTCCGACCGCTTGGCCTTCGCGTTGCGCGCCGCCAATTGCAGACCGATGAAGACCAGCACGGCCGGCAAAAACCCCTGCAGCGCACCGAGGTAGAACATTTCGTTGCGGGCCCAGGGGCTGCCCGGAAAAAAGACGAGAGGCCAGACGGCGACCAAGCCCCAGAACACCGCACCGCCCACCAGCAAGCGCATGCGCGCGGTGTGCGCGGGCGGCGCCGTGAGGGCAGCGTGCTCGGGTTGCAGCTTTGCCTTGCGGATCTTCAAACCACGACTCCTTCGACGACAACCGGTTACATCCCATGGGCGCGCCCAGGCCGAAAAGCGCCTGCGCGATGCGTATGATGCGCAGCGTTCAGTCGTTGCCTTCACCGCCACGCTGGCGCAATCGGCCGCAACGATAGCGCAGCGACGAACACCGCTGCTGCCGCATGCCGGCTGCTTCGCCCGTCCATCGGACGCTTACGCCTCATCATTTGTCCTCTTCATCTGTTCTGCACCGTGTCGACCATCTTCCGTCCCCGCATTCTTGCCGCGCGCTTCGTCGCTGCGGCCTTCGCCGGCTTTGCCGCCCTCGTTCCCGTTGCCCAAGCGCAGTTGGCGCCGCCGCCGATCGCGGCCAAGACATGGTTGCTGGTCGATGTGACGAGCGGCCAGATCCTCGGCGCGCAAGACCCCGACGCGCGCGTCGATCCGGCCTCGCTGACCAAGCTCATGACCGCCTACCTGAGCTTTGCCGCGATCAAGAGCGGCGCGCTCAAGCTGACCGACACCGTCATGATTTCCGAGCACGCCTGGCGCGCCGAAGGCTCGCGCATGTTCGTGGACCCCAAGGTGCCCGTCACGATCGACGAGTTGCTGCACGGGATGATCATTCAATCGGGCAATGACGCGACCATCGCCCTGGCCGAACGCGTGGGCGGCAGCGAGCCGCAATTCGTCGAGCTCATGAACCGCAAGGCGGCCGAGTTCGGCATGAAGAGCACCCAGTTCCGCGATTCGAGCGGCCTGCCCGACCCGAACCATTATTCGACCGCGCGCGACCTCGCCACGCTGGCCCAGCACGTGATCACGGATTTTCCTGAGTTTCTGCCGCTGTATTCGCAGCGCGAGTACACCTACAACAAGATCCGCCAGGCCAACCGCAACCGCCTGTTGTGGCAAGACCCGAGCGTGGACGGCCTCAAGACCGGCCATACCGAAGCGGCGGGCTTTTGCCTGATCGCCACCGCCAAGCGCGATCTGCCCGCGCCGATCAAGACCCAGCGCCGCGTGCTGTCGGTGGTGCTCGGCACCGCGAGCGACGCCGCCCGCGCCCAGGAATCGCAAAAGCTGCTCAATTACGCGTACCAGAATTACGACGACGTGCGCCTGTTCGAAGGCAATGCGGCCGTGCAATCGATCCCGGTGTTCAAGGGCCGGGCCAACGCCGTTTCGGCCGGCACCACGCGCGACTTGTTCGTGAGCGTGCCGCGCGGTCAGGCCGACAAGCTCAAGGCCAGCGTCGAACGCAATGAACGCCTGGTGGCGCCGATCCGCGCCGGCCAGCAGGTGGGCACGATCAAGGTCACGCTCGACGGCAAGCCCTACCGCGAACTGCCTTTGCTGGCCCTGGCCGATGTGCCCGAGGCTGGCGTATTCGGCCGTGCATTGGATACCATCCGCCTATGGTTCAAATGATCCCTGGCGTCGACCCGAACGCGATCTGCTTTCTGAGTGCCTATGGCGATGCCGGACATTGGTCGCCCTTGGCAGAAACGCGCGTGCCGGTGCTCGATCGGGGATTCATCTTCGGCGACGGCGTCTATGAAGTCGTGCCGGTCTACGGCGGGCGCGCTTTCCGGCTCGCGCATCATTTGCAGCGCTTTGCGCGCTCGATGCGCGAAGTCGCGATCGAGAACCCGCTCGACGACGCCGGCTGGACGGTACTGATTGCCGAGTTGTTCCATCGCAATGCCGGGCTCGGCGCAGACCAACTCGTCTATTTGCAAGTGACGCGCGGCGTGGCCAAGCGCGACCACGCCTTTCCCGCCGACGCGCGCCCGACCGTCTTCGCCATGACGGGCCCTTGGTCGCCGCCGCGCGATGCGCAGCTCAAGGAAGGCATTGCCGCCGCCACCATGGACGACCAGCGCTGGCAGCGCTGCGACATCAAGACCATTTCGCTGCTGGGCAATGTGCTCGCGCGCCAGCACGGCGTCGAACATGGCGCGGCCGAAACCATCCTGCTGCGCGGCGACCGCGTGACCGAAGCCGCCGCCGCGAACGTCTGGGTCGTGCATGGCGACGAATTGCGCGCCCCGCCATCGGCCCCCACCATGCTCGAAGGCGTGCGCCTGGCGCTCATCGCCGAACTGGCCCTGGCCGAAGGCATCCGCTGCGTGCGCGGCAACATCACGCGCGATGCGCTGCTCAGCGCCGATGAAGTGCTGCTTTCATCGGCCGGGCGCGAAGTGCTCGCCGTGACGCGCATCGACGGCTGGCCGGTGGGCCAAGGCAAGCCCGGCCCGATGTTCGAACGCCTGTACGCCGCCTACCAGCGCGCCAAGGCCGACCCCGACCATTCCGTGCTGCTCGAACCGCCGGGCGTGCTGCCGGGCTGACTCTTGGGAAACCGGCTACTCGCCCCCACAATAGCGGGATGAGCCAACTCGATTCCCTCATCGACTATCCGGTCGATTTCCCGATCAAGGTGATGGGCCGCCGCGTGGACGGCTTTGCCCAGACCGTGGTCACCCTCGTGAAACGCCATGCGCCCGATTTCGACGAAACCACACTCGAAATGCGGCCTTCGCGCGAAGGCACCTACCTGAGCCTGACGGTCACCATCCGCGCCATCAACCGCCAGCAACTCGACGCGATCTACACCGATCTTTCGGGGCATCCGCTGGTGTCGGTGGTGCTTTGAACCGCCATGGCGGATGACTTCGTCGTGCGCTGGCTGGGCCGCGCAGAGTACGCGCCCACCGTGGAGGCCATGCAGGCCTTCACCGCCGCGCGCACCGAAGCCACGCCCGACGAGCTTTGGGTGCTCGAACACCCGCCGGTGCTCACCCTGGGCCAGGCCGGCAAGCCCGAGCACCTGATAGCGCCCACCGACATTGCGCTGGTGCAGACCGACCGCGGCGGACAGATCACCTACCACGGCCCCGGCCAGGTGGTGGTGTATGTGTTGATGGACCTGCGCCGGCGCGGCTATTTCGTGCGCGAGGCGGTGCAACGCATCGAGCAGGCCGCCATCGATGTGCTGGCTGAATTCGGCATCGCCAGCGAACGCCATGCGGGCGCGCCGGGCATTTACCTGAGCCACGCCGTGCCGGGTGCCCCGCAAGGCGCGAAGATCAGCGCGCTCGGCCTCAAGGTGCGCCATGGCTGCACCTACCATGGCGTCTCGCTCAATGTGGCGATGGACCTCGCGCCCTTCCAGCTCATCAACCCATGCGGGTACGCGGGGATGCCCGTGACCGATATGGCATCATGCCTGCCCGATCCGCAGGCGCGCACGCCGGAATTCTTCCGCCGCGTCGGCGACGCCTTCGCACAAGCCCTCGCGCGCAGCCTCGCACACCGCCCCACCACGGGCACGCCCACACCATGAGCCAAGCCAAGCCCACCGGCCTTACCGAAAACGTCGTGCGCACCGCGCAAGACCAGGCCAATTACGACGCCACCGCCAAGCAAAAGGCCCAGGCCAAGACGGCGCGCATCCCGATCAAGATCGAACCGCACGAAATCCTGCGCAAGCCCGAATGGATCCGCGTCAAAACGGGCTCGCCGAGCACGCGCTTTTACGAGATCAAGGACATCCTGCGGTCGAACAAACTGGTGACGGTCTGCGAAGAAGCCTCGTGCCCCAACATTGGCGAATGCTTCGGCCATGGCACGGCGACCTTCATGATCATGGGCGACAAATGCACGCGCCGCTGCCCGTTTTGCGACGTGGGCCACGGCCGCCCCGACCCGCTGGACACCGAAGAACCCGCGCGCCTCGCCAAGACCATTGCCGACCTCAAGCTGCGCTATGTGGTGGTGACGAGCGTGGACCGCGACGACCTGCGCGATGGCGGCGCCGGGCATTTCGTCGATTGCATTCTTGAAACCCGCAAGCTTTCACCGAGCACGCAGATTGAAGTGCTGGTGCCCGATTTTCGCGGCCGGCTCGAGCGCGCGCTCGACGTGTTTGGCGCCGACGCCGGCGCCGGCCTGCCCGATGTGATGAACCACAACCTGGAGACCGTGCCGCGCCTGTACAAGGAAGCGCGCCCGGGCGCCGATTACGCGCATTCGCTCAAGTTGCTCAAAGACTTCAAGGCGCGCCACCCCAAGGTGCCGACCAAGAGCGGCCTGATGGTGGGCCTGGGCGAAACCGATGAAGAGATTCTCGACGTGATGCGTGACCTGCGCGCCCACGACGTGGACATGCTCACCATCGGCC
>CAXBRX010000166.1:0-7456 GCA_963977835.1 uncultured Derxia sp. | reverse complement strand
GCTGATTCGCGAATGCATCGATACGATAGTCGGCGGTGCCGAACACCACGCGCATCGCGTCCGCGTATTTGCTGCCGACATCGTCGCCCTTCCATTTGGCGCGGTACTCGGGGCAATGCGCGAGCAGCAATTCGTTGTAGCCCTGCATGAAGGCCGAGGCCTCGTGCACGCGCGAATTCCAGAGCAGCGCGAGCGCGCCTTCGGGCTTGAGGATGCGCAGCACTTCGCGCCGGAACGCAGCCGGATCGAACCAATGAAAGGCCTGGCCCGCGATCGCGAGATCGATGCTCGCGGCGGGCAGACCCGTATGTTCGGCGCTGCCGTCGATGCTGCGATGGCCGGCGAATTGCGCCGACCAGATCCGGCTCGCCTCGCGCATCGGCGCATTGGGCTCCACGCCCGTCACCTGCCAGCCCGCGCGCAGGAAAGGCAGACTCGACAAGCCCGTGCCCGCGCCGATGTCGGCCACCTGCGCCTGCGGCCCAAGACCGTAGACCTCGCCGAGCATGGCGGCCGCCGCATCGGGATAGCCGGGCCGCGCGCGCACGTAAGCATCAACGCGCGCACCGAAGCGCTCGGTGGAAGCGATCTCGGCAGCGGTCATGCCGCGCCTCCTGCTTCCGCGGCGAGCGCGCGGCCGATCAATATTTTTTGGATGTCGCTCGTGCCTTCGTAGATCTGGCAGACGCGCACATCGCGGTAGATGCGTTCGACCGGAAAATCGCTGACATAACCGTAGCCGCCATGGATCTGGATCGCGTCGCTGCAAACGCGCTCGGCCATTTCGGTGGCGAACAGCTTTGCCATCGCGGCTTCTTTCAGGCAAGGCCGGCCCGCGTCCTTGAGGCTCGCGGCATGCCAGACCATCTGGCGCGCAACTTCGATCTGGGTCGCCATCTCGGCAAGACGGAATTGCACCGCCTGATGCGAAAAGATCGGCTGGCCGAAAGCGACGCGTTCATGCGCATACCGCAACGCCGCCTCGAAGGCCGCGCGTGCCATCCCGATGGCTTGCGACGCGATGCCGATGCGCCCGCCTTCGAGCCCGCCGAGCGCGATCTTGTAGCCCGCGCCTTCATCGCCGAGCCGATACGCCGCCGGCACCTTGCAATCCTCGAACAGGATTTGCGCGGTGTCGCTCGCATGCTGGCCCATTTTGTCTTCGAGGCGCGCGACCACATAGCCCGGCGTGTTGGTGGGCACCAGAAAAGCGCTGATGCCTTTCTTGCCCGCGGCCTTGTCGGTCACGGCCATCACGATCGCGACATCGCCATGCTTGCCGCTGGTGATGAATTGCTTGACGCCGTTGAGCACGTAATGCTCGCCATCGCGCCGCGCGGTGGTGCGCAGGCCCGAGGCTTCGGAGCCGACTTGCGGTTCGGTCAGACAGAACGCGCCGAGCATCCGACCTTGTGCGAGCGGGCGCAAAAAATCGTGCTTTTGCGCCTCGTCGGCCCAGGCCATGAGGATGGAACAAACCGGGCAATTGTTGACGCTGATGATGGTGCTGGTGGCGCCGTCGCCGGCCGCGATTTCTTCGATCACGAGCGCGAGCGAAACATAATCGAGTCCGGCGCCGCCCAAGGCCTCGGGCACGCAGACGCCGTAGGCGCCGAGCGCGGCCAATCCGGCCAGCGCGGCATGCGGAAATTCGGCGGTCTTGTCCCAGCGCGCGGCATGCGGCGCGATCTCGCGCTGCACATAGTCGCGCAGCGCATCGCGGATCATGGTCTGTTCGGTGCTCAAGAGCATGGTCGGACGCCTCGCGATCTACCAGGGAATGGGCGAACCATCGAAATTTAGGAAGGCGCCGTTGTGCGCGGGCGTGAGCCCGGCAATCACGCCACGGATGCCGGCCGCGCTTTGCTCGACCGACAGATCGGCGCCTGCGCCGCCCATGTCGGTGCGCACCCAGCCCGGATGCATCGTGATGCAGATCGCGCCGCGCGGACCGAGGCTCAGGGCGGTGTCGACGAGCACCGAATTGAGCGCAGCCTTGCTCGCGCGGTACAACCAGCCGCGGGCCTCCGAGCGGCCGGCCATCGCGCCCATGCGCGAAGAGATCACGGCCAGGCGTCCGCCCTGGCGACGCGTGCCTTCGGCGACCAGCATCGGCGCCACCGTCTGTGCAAACCGCATCGCGCCTTGCACATTGGTATGCATCACCGCATCGAAGTCGGCATCGGCCGGCGCTTCGAGACCGCTGGTGCTCGGCCCGTACACGCCGGCCGCATAGATCGCGATGTCGAGTTGTTCGCCGTCGAGCTTCCAGCCCAGACCCGCCCAATCGTTGGCGGCGCTCACATCGAGCGGGATGGGCTCGGCGCCGAGTTCGGACAGATTGACGAGATCGTCGTCCTTGCGCGCGCTGGCGAGCACGCGCGCGCCGTCGGCCAGGTATTGGCGCACGAGCTCGCGGCCGATGCCGCGCGAGGCGCCGATGATGAGAACGTTGGCCATGTCAGAGCATCTCGATTGCGAGCGCGGTGGCTTCGCCGCCGCCGATGCACAAGGACGCGACGCCGCGCTTGCCACCAGTTTTGCGCAAGGCACCGATCAGGCTCACCACGATGCGCGCGCCGCTCGCGCCGATCGGATGGCCGAGCGCGCAAGCGCCGCCGTGCACATTGACCTTCTCGTGCGGAATCTGGTGGTCGTGCATGGCGGCCATGGTCACGACCGCGAAGGCTTCGTTGACCTCGAACAGATCGACGCTCGCGGTGGTCCAGCCGGTCTTGGCATAGACCTTCGCGATCGCGCCGACCGGCGCGGTCGTGAACAAGGACGGCTTTTGCGCATGGGTGCTGTGCGCGACGATCTGCGCGAGCGGCGCAAGGCCGAGCGCCTCGGCCTGCGAACGCTTCATGAGCACGAGCGCCGCGGCACCATCGGAAATCGAAGATGAATTCGCGGCGGTGACGGTGCCGCCGTCCTTGCGGAACGCGGGCTTGAGCGTCGGGATCTTGTCGGGCCGGGCCTTGAACGGTTGTTCGTCGAGCGCGATGGATTTCTGTTCCTTGCCAGCCTGGACCGCGACCGGCACGGTCTCCCAGGCGAAGGCGCCCGATTGGTTCGCTTCGAGCGCACGCGCGAGCGAGGTGATCGCGAACTGGTCTTGCGCCGCGCGCGTGAAGCCATAGCTGTCGGCGCATTCTTCGGCGAAAGTGCCCATCAAGCGGCCTTTTTCGTAGGCGTCTTCGAGGCCGTCGAGGAACATGTGGTCGTAGACCATGCCATGGCCCATGCGCATGCCGGCGCGCGCCTTGGGCAACAGGTAGGGCGCGTTGGTCATCGATTCCATGCCGCCCGCGACCATCACCTGGTTGCTGCCGGCCAAAATCAAATCATGCGCGAACATCAGCGCCTTCATGCCCGAGCCGCACATCTTGTTGATGGTGGTGCAACCGGCGTCCAGCGGCAGGCCGGCGCCAAGCGCGGCCTGGCGCGCGGGCGCCTGGCCCTGGCCTGCGGGCAGCACGCAGCCCATGATGACTTCCTCGACCTGCGTTGGCGCGATGCCCGCGCGTTCGACGGCGGCGCGGATCGCGGCGGCGCCGAGCTGGCTCGCGGTGAGGTCTTTCAGATCGCCCTGAAAACCGCCCATGGGCGTGCGGGCGGCCGAGACGATGACGACGGGATCGTTCATGAGCGGGCTCCTTCGGTGGGCGCCGGATAGACGAGCTCGAAGCGCTCGCAGACCACCGGCATGTCGAGCGCGGGTTCGCGTCCGAGGTCGCGCGCGAGCGCATTGAAGACGCGGAAATGCGCGTCCTGCCAATAGGCGAGCGTGCCATCGCCCTCGCCTTCGACGGCCGCGAATTCATCGTCCACATCGCAGATCGGCATCACGTCCACACGCGTGGTGCGCACCAGCGCGCGCGGCGCACCTGCGGCGTCGAGGATGATGTGCAGATCGCCGGGACGCGGCAAGGGCGCTTCGGTCGCGTCGTGTTCCCATTGCAAGGCGGTGGTCGCGCGCTTGACGCCGTTGGCGACGCGCGCCGCGAGTTCATCGACCTGGTCGTCGTCCATGCCCGGGCCGCCGAAAGCGAAGGCGTCCCAATCGGCCTCGGGGTCGAGTCCGATCGCGGTGGCTGCGTCGTCCCAGAATTGCAAAATGGCGAGATCGAGTTCGTCGTGTTCGTGCTCGTCGTACGCCTCGTCGGCCTCATGCGCGTGCAGCGCGGTCGAATCGTTGGGCATGTTCAGGCTCCCTTGGGCAAGGGTGAACTCATCGGAAAGATGAGGCAGGTGGTGGTGCCGTGCGAATACAGCTTGCCGTTCGCATCGACGATGCGGCCTTCGGCGGTGCCGATCTGGCGACCGACATTGATGACCCGACCTTCGGCACGAATCGGGCCGACCGCGTCGGTCAGCGCGCGCACGAAATTGATCTTGATTTCGAGCGAGGTGTAGATCATGCCGGGCTCGAGCGTCGAATGCACCGCGCAAGCCATGCACGAATCGAGCAGGGTCGCGTGGTAGCCGCCATGCACCGAACCGAGCGGGTTGTAATGCATGCGCTGCGGCGTGCCCGTGAAAACGACCAAGCCGCGCTCTGCCTCGGTCAAGGTGAAATCGAGCGTCTGCGCGATCGGCGGGCCGGGCAGTTCGCCGCGCGCCATCGCACGCAACAATTCGAGGCCCGACATCGCGGCCATCTTGGACGGATCGAGGCGCGAGGTCTGGGTGGCGGCGTCCATGTCTGTGGTTCTCCGTGTGGTACTGGTGTGCGGGGCGCGATGCAAATTCAGCGGTGCTCGCGTCAGGCCGGCTTGCGACTCGCCGCTAGCCAGAGCGCGAGCACGCCGAAGGCCGAGCCGAGCACGATGCGCTGGGTGCGCAACCAGGCCGGATGACGCATCAAGGACCGCGCGACCAGCGCCGCGACGAACACCAGCGAAACATCGGCGAGGCCTGTGACGACGATCTGCACCATGCCGAGCCCGAGGCCTTGCAGCATCGTCGAACCGCGCGCCGGATCGATGAATTGCGGCAACAACGCGAGGTAGAACAGCGCGATCTTGGGGTTGAGGATGCTCGACACCACGCCCTGGGTGAACAAAGTGCGGTTGGGCACCGCGGCGAGTTGCGCATTCGGGCCGGTCAGATCGCGCGCGCCACGCAAAGTGGCCCAGGCGAGGTAGAGCAAATAGGCCACGCCGAGCCAGCGCACCGCGTCATAGGCATACGGCACCGCGAGCAGCAAAGCCGACAAGCCGAGCACCGCCGCGGCCATATGAAAGCTGAAGCCCAGCGTGGTGCCGGCCCACGACACCAGCCCTGCGCGGCGGCCCTGGCAAAGCGTGCGCGAAAGCAGATAGACCCAGTTGGGCCCGGGCGTGAGCGCGAGCAGCAAGGATGCGAGGGCAAACAAGGCCAGAGTCTGCAGCGGCAGCAAGCTCATGAGGGTCTCCTTGACTGGTTGACGAAGCCCGGCGCGACGCGATCGCGCGGCGCGAGCCGCACATGATGACACCGTGCGCGCGGGTCCATGATGTCTACATCGTCTCGGCGAACAATTCGCGGCCGATCAGCATGCGCCGGATTTCGCTCGTGCCCGCGCCGATTTCATACAGCTTGGCGTCGCGCCAGAAACGCCCGGTCGGGTTCTCGTTGATGTAGCCGTTGCCACCCAGAATTTGAATGGCTTCGCCGGCCATCCAGGTGGCTTTCTCGGCGCAATACAGGATGACGCCCGCGCAATCCTTGCGCACCGTGCGCGCATGGCCCGCACCGAGCGCATCGAGCTGCTGGCCAACGGCGTAGCAATACGCGCGGCAAGCCATCAGCGTGGTGTACATGTCGGCGATCTTGCCCTGGATGAGCTGGAATTCGCCGATGCTCTGGCCGAATTGCTTGCGGTCGTGGATGTAAGGCACGACCACATCCATGCAGGCTTGCATGATGCCGAGCGGCCCGCCCGAGAGCACCGCGCGTTCGTAATCGAGCCCGCTCATGAGCACCTTGACGCCGCCGCCCACGCTGCCGAGCACATGGTCTTCGGGCACTTCGCAATCCTGGAACACGAGTTCGCCGGTATGGCTGCCGCGCATGCCGAGCTTGTCGAGCTTTTGCGCGATCGAGAAACCCTTCATGCCTTTTTCGATCAGGAAGGCGGTCATGCCTTTGGCGCCCGCGGCCGGATCGGTCTTGGCATAGACCACCAGCACATCGGCATCGGGGCCGTTGGTGATCCACATCTTGGTCCCGTTGAGCACATACCGGTCGCCTTTCTTCTCGGCGCGCAACTTCATGCTGACCACGTCCGAGCCCGCGCCGGGTTCGCTCATCGCCAAGGCGCCGATGTATTCGCCGCTGATGAGTTTGGGCAGGTATTTTTGCTTTTGCGCCGCGTTGCCGTTGCGATGGATCTGGTTCACGCACAGGTTGCTGTGCGCGCCATAACTCAGACCGATCGAAGCGCTCGCACGGCTGATTTCTTCCATCGCGACCATGTGCGCGATATAGCCCATGTTGGCGCCGCCGTATTCCTCGGCCACGGTGATGCCGAGCACGCCGAGCTCGCCGAACTTGCGCCACAGATCCATCGGGAATTGATCGCTGCGATCGGCCTCGGCCGCGCGCGGCGCGATCTCGGCTTGCGCAAAGGCGCGCACGCTGTCGCGCAGCATCTCGACGTCTTCGCCGAGCGGGAATCGAAGGCCCGGCAGATCGATCTGGGGCGTGCCTGGGTTCATGGTGCGGTCTCCTGGTTGGCTGCGTAACGTTGTGCGGGTTCGATGCCCGGCATCGTGAACAAGGTTTGCTGCATGACGGCGACGAGTTTTTCTTCGCCTGCTTGCACCGCGACGATGTCGGCCGCGGTCACGGTCAGGGTACGTCCAGCGCGCAGCACACGGCCGCGGCCGATCAGGCGCTCGCCGATGCCGGGCGCCATGAGGTTGAGCTTGTATTCCACGGTCAGAATGCCGTCGTCGATGCCGATGGCGGTATAGCCGGCGTACCCGCCCGCGATGTCGGCCAGCGCGCCGATCGCGCCGCCATGGAAATACCCATGCTGCTGGCTGACCTTGTCGGAGAACGGCAATTCGATCTCGCACTCCCCGGGCGCAAGCCTGACGATGCGTGCTTGCAGATGCCGCATCAAGCCTTGCGCGGCGAGGCTGCCATGGATCTTGCGCACGATGGCGGCGGGCAACTCGCCAGCCGCGGGCGGTTCGACATGCATCGGCTGCTCCCTCGCGGCGCGCGCCGCTTCGACCGGGCGCGCACGGGCTCCGGACTCCGCCGCTGTTCCCGATGAACAGCCCGGACGATTCTAGTTGACGTTTACGTAAACGTAAACATTGCACCGCCCGACATGCGGGTATTCACGGGCCTGGGCGACGCGCACTGCCGCCCAAGGGCTCGGACGCCAGCGTGCGCACCGGCTCAGGTGCGCGTGCGCTTGGCAGCGGTAGCAGCGCGCTTGGCCGTCGCGCCGCGCGCCGCG
>CAXBRX010000165.1:0-7458 GCA_963977835.1 uncultured Derxia sp. | reverse complement strand
TGGGTCTGCAATAGGTGGGGAGTTAGCCAAATAATTAACGCCCATCTGTTCTATAGTGGGAGCAGCCTGTGTAATTTGAGGAAGGCCGCCTTGTATGGCTTGTTGCTTTAGTAAATCCAGCCCAGTTAGTTCAGGTGCAATAGTGCCAGTAGCTTGAGCCACTGCCGCAGGCGCGATTTCAGCCGCAGTTGTTATAGGCAAGCTGGCCAAACCCCCCAAGCTGGGCGACGCACCTGCCATAAAATTAGAAAACAACCCGCCCAGTTCAGCGCCGCCAGCCAACAAAGATCCCGCAGTCAAACCGGCTTCAAGCGCCCCCGCAGTGCCCGCAGCGGCAGCGGCGGCAGCTGAGAGTGCCTCTGCAGCGGCGGCAGCGGCGGCTCGGGCGGCGGCATCGTTGCGAGCCTGATGCCGCGCATGCCGGCGCAAAGCCCGCGCAAACCCGGCGCCGACAACAAGCCTGATGCGAACGGCGCCCGCCAAGTCTGGATCCTGCGCAACGGTCAGCCGGCGCCCGTCAATGTGGTCCCCGGACTGACCGACGGCCACATGACCGAAGTGACGTCGACCGAGCTCGAACCCAATATGCAAGTCATCACCGATCAACGCGCGAGCGCTGCCAAATGAACGGCATCACCGATCACAACGCCCATGGCGATGGCACGCCCATCATCGCCTTGCGCAACGTGACCAAGGTCTATGGCCAGGGCCAGACTGCGTTCCAGGCGCTCAAAGGCATCGACCTCGCGATCGAGGCTGGCGATTTCGTCGCGGTGATGGGCCCGAGCGGTTCGGGCAAATCGACGGTGATGAACATCCTCGGTTGCCTCGATACGCCGAGCGCGGGCGAATACTTGTTTCGCGGTGCGCATGTCGAACAACTCACGCGCGACCAGCGCGCACGTCTGCGCCGCCGCTGGCTCGGCTTCGTGTTCCAGGGCTTCAATTTGCTCGCGCGCACCTCGGCGCAGGAAAACGTCGAACTGCCTTTGCTTTATCGCGGTCTGCCGCATGCCGAACGCGCAGTGGGTGCCAAGCGCGCGCTCGCGCTGGTCGGCCTCGACGGCTGGGAAGATCACACGCCGGCCGAACTCTCGGGCGGCCAGCAACAACGCGTGGCGATCGCGCGCGCCATCGTCACCGAACCGCAAGTGCTGCTCGCCGACGAGCCGACCGGCAATCTCGACTCGCAACGCAGCCGCGAAATCATGGAGTTGCTGGTGCGCCTCAACGAAGAGCGCGGCATCACGGTCGTGATGGTCACGCACGAGCCCGACATGGCGGCCTATGCCAAGCGCATCGTGCGTTGTGTCGATGGTCGCATCGCGAGCGACACCCGCAACGATGCGCGCACGCCAATGGGCGCAACGGGTAACGCCGAAGCCGGCGCCGCCAGCGAGGAGGCGTGATGCTGTTCAACACCTTCTTGCTCGCCTTGCGCGAAATCCGCCGCCATTTGCTGCGCTCCTTCCTGACCATCCTCGGCATCGTGATCGGCGTGAGCGCAGTCATCACCATGGTCACGCTCGGCAACGGCGCGACGATGGCGGTGCAAAATCAAATCTCGAGCCTCGGCAGCAATCTGCTCATGATCCGTCCGGGCCAACGCATGGGGCCACCCGGAGCGGGCGTCTCGGGCGCGCCCTTCTTCAAGGAAGCCGATGCCGAAGCCATCGCTTCGCAGATCGGCGGCATCGCGGCCGTGGCACCGGAAGTGCGCGGGGGCGTCACCGTGATCGCCAATGGCAAGAATTGGTCGACCACCGTCACCGGCACCACCAATGCCTATTTCAAGACCAACAACTGGATCATCGCCGAAGGCCGCATCTTCGAAGACACCGAAGAGCGCGCGGGCGCCGCGGTCTGCCTGATCGGCGCGACCATCCGGCGCGAATTGTTCGGCAACGCCGACCCGATCGGCGAACAGGTGCGCATCAAACAATTTTCGTGCGAGGTCATCGGTCTGCTGGCGTCCAAAGGCCAGGCCGCGATGGGCAACGATCAGGACGACATCGTGGTCGTGCCCTTGCATACCGCGCAACGGCGCGTGACCGGCAATCTGCGCGTGCCGACCTTGCTGGTCTCGATGAAAGACGGCAGCGACAGCGAACGCGTCAAGGCCAGCCTCACGCAATTGCTGCGCGAACGGCGCAAGCTTTCCGACGCCGACGACGACAATTTCAATGTGCTCGACACCAAACAGATCGCCGAGACTTTGTCGGGCACCACGCGCATCCTGACCACCTTGCTCGGCGCGGTGGCCGCGGTGAGCCTGCTGGTCGGCGGCATCGGGATCATGAACATCATGCTGGTCAGCGTCACCGAGCGCACGCGCGAGATCGGCGTGCGCCTGGCCATCGGCGCGCTCGAACGCGAGGTGCTGTTGCAATTCCTGATCGAAGCGGTGGCGCTCGCCGCGCTCGGCGGCCTGATCGGCATCGCGATCGCGACGCTCGCATCGATCGGCCTGGCTGCGGTGATGCACGTGCCTTATGCGTTCAACGTCGGCATCAACCTGCTCGCCTTCGCGTTCTCGGCGGCGATCGGCGTGGTGTTCGGCTACTTCCCCGCCCGGCGCGCAGCGCAACTCGATCCGATCGAGGCGCTGCGGCACGAGTGAGGAAGTTCAGGACGGCAGGAAGTCCACGGGCCAGGTGACGGTCATCGTATCGACGTCCTTGGCCCCGAAGTCGAACTGACGGATGCGCGCGAGCAGCTTGCGCTCGAGATCGGGCGCCTTCAGTTCGCTCGACACGATGTTCACATCCACGACTTCGCCCGACGGCGCGATCTTGAGTTGCAGCACGACCTTGCCTTGCAGGCTCGGATCTTCGCGTAACGCGCGGTTGTAGATCGCATAGATCGCGCCCTTGTTGCGTTCGAAGACGATCTTGATTTCTTCGAGCGAACGCGAAGCCTTGCCGCTGCCGCCCTTGTGCACGGCGCCCCCGGCCCCACCACCACCGCCGGTGCCTACGCCATTGCCCTTGCCGCCACCTCCGCCGCCGCCATACCCACCGCCGCCACCACCGCCCGCCACGCCTTCGACGAGTGTCGTCGCACGGCCGGCCAGACCGCCGCCGCCGGTGTTGCGGCTATAGCCCGCGGTATTGATGCCGCCGCTGCCGCCAGTCGCGTTGGACGTGATGAGCGCGCGCGTCGGGATGCCAGGGTCAGTGCCTGCACCGACGCTAGGACCGACACCCGCCCCCACGCCCACGCCGGGCTTGATGTTCGGATTGAGTTGCACCGCGGTCGGCGCGCCGCGCAATTCGGCAAGTTGGTCTTTCATTGCCAGCAAGCCCACACCCGCGGCCTTGCGGCGCGCGCCTTCGACTTCGCCCGGCGGCCGATTCGGCTGCGGGTTGCGCGCTTCGGGCACCGGCGCGCCCTTGGCCGGTTCGGGCTTGGGTTCGCGGTCGGGTTTGGTCGGGTCTGGCTTGACCTCCTGGCGCTCGATCTTGGGCGTCGGAGTCGGCGTCACGTTCGGCCGTTCGAGCAGCAACTTGGCCAAACGCGGCGGCAGCTCGGGCGGATTTTCGCGATCGATCTTGGGTGCCGGCAGCCAGGGAAAGATCAGGCAGATCAGCAAGCAGACGATGAGCACGCGCTGCAGCACACGGCGAAAGCGCGCTTCGTCGTCCGGCGCCGCCGCCCATGGCAGCACCGGAGCACGGAAGGAAACGGCGAGTGCGGTCATGACTTTTCAAACTTTCTGATCACGGCGAACGACACGTCGGCGAAATCGGCGGTCGACGCGGTGACCATGACTTTGCGCAGCAGGCGATACGGAATTTCCTTGTCGCCCATGATCGTGACCGCCTTGGTCTTGTCTTCGTTTTCCTGACGGATCACGCGCCGGTTGGCCTTGAGCAATTCGAGCTCGGCCTTGAGCGGTTCGATCACATCGCCTTGCAGCGCGAGCACATCGGCCACGCTCGCGACCGACCGGCCATCGACCACGATCTCGGTCGGCGTCACCGTGATGACGATGGTCTCTTTCGGCGTCTTCTCGGTCGTCGATTCGGGCAGCTTCACCGCCTTGGTGCTCGGCAGCACTTCCACCCCGGTGGCGCTCGACAACAGGAAGAAGATCAGGATCGTGAAGATGTCGATCAAGGACACGAGGTTCATGTCGAGCCCCGTGTGGTTGCGCGCTTTGCGCTCGGCGCGCTTTTGCAGCGGTGTCAGCTTCATGCGCGTTCCTATGGCTTGACGCTGATCGGCGCGTCGCCGATCGAGATATCGGGGAACAATTCCGCACGCACCAGCTTGTCACCCTGCGGCGTGGGCAAATGGCCCGCACGCGCGGCGTCCATGATCCTCACCAGGGTGTCGTAAGGCGTATCGGGCTGGGCCAGCACGGTGGCGGCGGTGGTGTCCGGAAACTTGAGCTTGATCTGTTCGAGCAAGGCCGTCAGCGCTTTCACGTCGTAGCCGGTAGGCTGATTCGGAATGTGCTGGATCAGACCGCCGATGCGGTCGCCGACGTCGAGCGCGTCGGGACGGATCACGATCTCGAGCTTGAGGTCATTGACCTTGAGCTGTTCCACGCCCGCCGATTTCGCGGGCAAGGTGAGGTCGAGCACCGCCAGACGCGTGAACACCGCCGTCGACAACAAGAACGGCACGAGCACCACGATCAGGTTGATGAACGCAGTGACCTCGAGCTGAGCCGGGGCCTTGCGCAGGCGTCGCACGCGCATGACTTACCTCGCGGTTTGCGATTCGGCCTTGGCCGAGGACGATTCGGCCATCAGGCGCTGAACCAGATTCAGGAAGCTGATCTTGGCGGCTTCGAGGCCGTCGACGATCTCGCTGGTGCGCGCTTGCAAGAAGGCGTGGATCAAGAGGAACGGGATCGCGACCATCAGCGCGAACGCGGTGTTGTTCATCGCGATCGAGATCGAGGCCGAGAGCATTTCCGCCTTTTCGGCCGGGTTCACCTGAGAGACCGCGGTGAAGCCTTTGATCAGGCCGATGATGGTGCCGAGCAGGCCCACGAGCGTGATGACATTGGCGAAGGTGGCGATGTAATGGGTGCGCTTTTCAAGGCGCGGCACGATTTCCATCATGCCTTCTTCCATCGCCGCGTCGATGTCTTCGCGGCGGCGCGCGGTCTGCATGCGCACCAGGCCGTTGGTGACGATCTTGCCGATCGCCGCATCCGAGCGCGAGGTGATGCTGTGCACATCCTTGAACTTGCCGGTCTGCAGCAAGGGCAGCACCTGCTCCCAAAGCTTGCGGTTCTCGCTGCGCGCGCGCTGCAGGAACACGAAGCGCTCGATGGCGATCGACACGCCGACGGCCATGATCAGGATGCTCGGGTAAATGAACAGGCCCGAATCCTGGAAAAACTTCACGAGGGTACTGAAGGCATTCATGCGCGAATCTCCGGTGACGACGAGTGGCTCGATACGAAACTGAGTGGTTGAAAAAAATCGTGGTGGTTCAGGGCTTGGCGGCCGGCGCCTCGGTGGCCTGGCGCGCTTGCGCGTCGTAGCTCACCTGGCGTCTGAAGACATCGCGGTCGATCGGCGCGAGCGCTTCATCGAGCACGCTCATCGCCGGCTTGCCCGAGGCATCGCCGGGCAAAGGTTTCTTCCAGGGCACGATGTACAGCACCTTGGGCAACTCGCGGTTGCCGATGATCTGGGTGCGGTCGATGTCGGCGCGGTCTTCCGCCTGCGCGCTGCCGATGCCGCCCACGGCGATGGCGAGAAACAAAAACGAGAGCCTCATGATTGCTCCTTCGGCGCATCCGCGGCGGGCGCTTTGCCCTTGCGGTTCTTCAAATCGGTGATCCATTTGCTCACCGTGGCGTCGCCGCCCGGAGTGAGTGCCAGATAGCGTTCGTAATAGACCTGGGCTTGCGGCGCATCCCACAAATACAGGTCGTACAAGATGCCGAGGTTCAGACAGACGGTCGCATCATCGGGCGCGAGTGCAAGCGCCTGGCGATACGCTTCGCGCGCCTTCTCGAACTGCCCCGCGTAGCGATAGCTGATGCCGAGCTGATTGAAATACCGGGCCTGGGTCGGGCTCAGCCGCGTCGCTTGTTCGAGCGCCGTCACCGATTCGGCGTACTTGCCGGTGCGCCGGTAGATGAGGCCGAGATTCGCGTACGGACCGCCGAGTTCCGGGTTCGAGACCGTCAGGGCACGAAAGCCGCGCTCGGCATCTTCGAGTCTGCCAGCAGCCAGCGCACGCCGCGCCGCATCGAAAGCGCGCTGCGCGTTCGGATCGACCGGCGCGCCGTCGGTGCGCGCCGGCGTGGGCGTTGCTGCAGCAGGCTTGGATGCCGCTGCAGACTGACCGGCATTGTTGTTCGCAGTCGCCGCAGGCGCGCGCGTGGGGTCGACACCCGACGGACGCAAGCCCGAAAACAGGTCGCCCAGGCTTGCGCAGCCCGACATCGCGGCGCACACCACGACCGCCGCGATCGATCGCGCGAGAACGTCAACGGATCGCATCGATCACTCCTTCGGCGTGTTCGGCCTTGCCATAGCGCACCGGCCGCATCTTGGCGAGCACCGCAAAGCTGTCTTTCACGGCCTGGTCGTAAATGCCGTTCGCGGTGCGCTTGGCGTTGACCTCATGCAACTCGATCGCCTTTTCCTCGAACGGATAGGCCTGTTCTTCGAGCATGACGTTGTATTGCTCGAGTTCGAGTTTGGACAAGCGCTTGGGCCGTTGCGACTCGATCAGCGCCTGGCCGAAATCGCGGTACAACTCGGCGGTGCGATAAGTCGCGGCGGTGGTCACCTCGGCTACGCCATACGCGCTGGCCGCGTTGTAGGCCTTGAGCACCTCTTCCATCTTGGCCTTCTTGAGCTTGAGCTGTTTGGCCAAGGGTTCGACGAGCGCGATCTTGCGATAGCCGTCGAAGGTCGGTTCGGCCAACGCCAGCGTCGCCATGCCGGCGATGATCCACACTGGTCTTTTTAAGAATACATTTCATACTGTAAATAGACATTGACAGTTGAGGTGTTTGGACCTAAAGTGAGTTGTAGAGTTGCCCATGGACCACCGTACCCGTTTCACCGCCACACTGCGTGAGGCCCTCCGAGGCTTTGTTGACGCAGAGAATTATCGCGAGCATTTCCCAGCTTCGCGGGTGTATCCGGCTTTCCAAACGCAGCAAATCGAAGAAATGGCCTTGGAATCGATCGAACTCGATGCCGGCCGCTTCCTGCGACACACTGAAAAGATGCTGCGCATGTGCATCGATGCCGAACAATTTCTGGTCGAAGCCATCACCGGTGCGGCCGTGGTGCTGGGCGACTGGTGGGCCAGCGATCGGGTCAATTACCGTTCGGTCGAATTGGGCTCGGAGCGTTTGCTGGAGTTGGTCTACGACATCGCCGACGAGCGTTTGCGCATGGGACATGGCCCCAGCAAACCGCAAAAAATCGTCCTGTCGGTGCCCAGCCTCAGTCGCCACACCCTGGGTTTGGC
>CAXBRX010000164.1:0-7470 GCA_963977835.1 uncultured Derxia sp. | reverse complement strand
GACGACATCGACGAATTCGCAGCCGCCGTAATAACGCTTGCCCGGATAGCCTTCGGCGTACTTGTTGGTGAGTTGGGAGCCCTGGGCTTCCATCACCGCGGGCGAGGTGTAATTTTCAGAGGCGATCAGCTCGATATGGTCTTGCTGGCGCTTGTTTTCGGATTGGATGGCGGACCAAAGTTCCGGGTCGATCGCGGCGATCGTATGGTTGGCGCGAAACTGCATCTTGAGACTCCTGCGGTGGCGGTTTGGGATACGCGCGCGAGCGCGCTGACCATCAAACGCCCAGGCGAACGGCAAGTCCCTCTCGCGCTCCCCGGTGGTTTGCCGCAGTGCCGTTTGCTGCCCGGCCGGGCGCCACCTGAAATCGCCAGTCACGCGAGGGGTGAATGGTGGGCGGATTCTACGCGGCGGCCTTGGCTGCGGGCAAATCACGAGGGGCCGGCCACGCGACCGCCCCCGGTTGCCGCGCTCGGCAGTTCAATGCATGAATCTGCCGCCGGCGCCGATGATCGACAATTCGACGAATTTCGAGCCGTTGTGGTTGCCCGGCGCGAATCCGACGTCGAACCCGCCCAGATCGAGGCGCGGCATCGATTCGAGCGCATTCACGAGCCGCTCACGCGTGAGATCGCGTCCGGCGCGGCGCACGCCTTCGGCGAACACCTTGGCCGCGATATAGCCTTCGAAACTCGACCAGTTCAGGTCCTTTTGCCCGGCATCGGCCATCGCCTTTTGGTATTCGCGTGCGATCGCCACCGTGCCCGCGTACGGAAAAGGCATCACCTGGCTGATCGCAACCCCCGGGCCTTCGCTGCCGAGCGCATCGGCGAGCGCCTTGCTGCCGACGAAGCTCAGGTTGTGAAACTGGCCCGCATACCCGCGCGCCTTCATCGCCTTGATGAAGGCCGCGCACGACGAATACGCCGAGACCAGCACGATCGCATCGGGCTGGGCCTGCATCATGGTGTCGACTGCCTTGGTCACATCGACCGAATTGCGCTCGACCGAAGCGGTGGCGACGACCTTGAGCTTGCGCGCCTCGAGCGCGCGCGCGGTGCCGTCGAGCCCCGTCTTGCCGTAGGCATCGTTTTGGTAGAACACCGCAATGTTCTTGATGCCGACGGTCGTCAGGTATTCGACGATCTTGGCGGTTTCGTCGAAATAGCTCGCGCGGATGTTGAACACATACCGATTGAACGGCTCGCGCAAGGAATTGGCCCCGGTGAACGGCGCAAAGAACGGCACCTTGGCCGCGGTGAAGATCGGCAGCGCCGCGTTCGAGGTGGGCGTGCCGACATAGCCGAACAAGGCGAACACCTTGTCCTGCTCGATCAATTTCCGGGTGTTGGCCGCGGCCTTGTCGGCCTCGTATTGGTCGTCGGCCATCTTGATCTCGATCTTGCGGCCGTTGATGCCGCCGGCGCGATTGACCTGATCGAAATACACGCGCGCGCCGAGATTCATCTGGATGCCCAGTTGCGCCGCCGGACCGGAGAATGCTGCAGACTGCCCGAGCAAGATGTGGTCTTCGGTAACGCCGACTTCTGCCGCCGACGCCTGCGCAGCCCAAAACACCAGCGCCATCGCCAGCCAGCGCACCATCCGCCCTCCCATTCGACGCATGCTGTTCTCCTGTCCCGGTTTCCCGTGCAAGTCGGGCCGCGAGGCTAGCACAGCCATGGGGCGCACTTGCGTGAACCTATGTATCTGTAGTTCTTGGCGCTACATGTTGCACTGCTTCAACGCATCGGACCGCCTTGCTCATGCATAGCGGCGATCGACTTCGTCGAGACCGTCCCCGACCAGATGGGTGACATCGGCCCAGGCACCGAGTGCGAAACGATGTCCGTCGTAACGCACACAATTGATGCTGGCATTGAGCAGATCCCACGAACGCTTCGCTTCGAGGGCGGTGCCGCTGGCCAGCCGGTAAACGCAATCGAGCACGCCGCCATGCGCGGTCACGACGACGCGCTGACCCGGATGCAGGCGCGCGATGCGTTCGACACTCGCGCAGATGCGTGCATGAAACGCGGCCAGGGTTTCGCCACGCTCGATTTCGGCGTGGGGCTGGCGCGCCTGCCATTGCGCATATTCGACCGGAAAGCGCTCGCTCAATTCATCGAGCCGATGCCCTTCGAGCACGCCGTAATTGCGTTCGCGCAGACTCGGGTCGGGTTGCACGGTCACGCCGGTGGCGAGCGCGATCGCATCGGCCGTCTTGCGGGCACGCCGCAAATCGCTGGTGTACAGCGCATCGACACGTTCGCGCGCGAGGCGGACCGCCACCGCGCGCGCTTGCCGACGCCCTTCTTCGTTCAGATCGATGTCGATGTGCCCTTGCAGCCGCCGGTCGCGGTTCCACGGGGTTTCGCCATGGCGCACCAGCACCAATTCACATTCGGTCATCGAATCCTCAAAGCTTGACTGCGGGGTTGAGCGTGTAGCGTCCGTACAGGCTGGCCTGCGCCAGGATCTTGCCTTGCATGGCGGCCAGCGCCTGCGCACGCGTGAAATGGCGCGCATCGCTCATCGGCAGATCGAGCCGCGGCACCGACAAGGCATACACGGTGAACACATACCGATGGACGAGCTCGTCGTTCCACGGCGGGCACGGACCGTCGTAACCGAAATAATCGCCGCCCATGTCGCTGTCGCCCGCGAACCAGCCGGTGTAATCGTTGAGACCATGCTGGAGCACCGCGTCCGAGCCGGCACGACCGATCGCCGGGCCGCCTTTGCCGCGCGGCGTCACCGCATGGCTGAATTCGCCAGCCGCGATCGGCTTCGCATCGGCCGGCAGATCGACGAGCACCCAATGCGTGAAATCGACGCGCGGCAGGCTGGCCGGCACGACCCGGCCTTCGAGGTTCACGTCGTCGCCGCGCGAAGGCACGTCGGGATCATGGCAAATGATGGCCAGCGATTGCGTGCCCGCGGGCAGATCGCTCCAGGCCAGATGCGGATTGCGGTTGTTCGACAAGCGCACATGCGTGCGTGGGTCGATCACGCCGAACGCGAATTCTCCGGGAATCACGCCGCCATCGGAAAAGCTATCGCTCCAGACCTTCATTGCATCGTCTCCTCAAATTGCTGCGGGATGGACTTGCAACCAGATGGTGACCGGGCCGTCATTGGTCAGGCTGACTTGCATATCGGCGCCGAAACGGCCGGTACCGATCGCAGCCAGACCATTAGCGTAGCCTGTCTGCAGGTGTGCGACGAATTTTTCAAACAATTGCCGACCGATGTCGGGCGCAGCCGCCGGCGTGAAACTCGGCCGCGTGCCGCTGTTGGTGTCGGCCGCGAGCGTGAATTGCGGTACCAGCAACAGGCCGCCGGCCACATCGAGCACCGAGCGGTTCATCTTGCCGGCAGCGTCGGAAAACACGCGGTAGCGCACCAGCTTGTCGGCCAGCGCCACGCATTCGCGCTCGGTGTCGCCGCGCTCGGCGCAGACCAGCACCATGAGACCGGCGCCGATCGCGCCGATGGTCGCGCCCTCGACGACCACGTCGGCCCGCGTGACCCGCTGCAAGAGCGCGATCATGACGATCGGCGCCTAGTCGAGCGTCACGCGCGCAAACTTGCGCTTGCCGACCTGGACCACGAATGTGCCGGCGTCGAGCTTGAGCGCCCGGTCGGAGACCACCGCACCGTCGATGCGCACACCGCCTTGATCGATCATGCGCATCGCTTCGCTCGAACTCGGCACCAGGTTCGCGCCCTTGAGCACAGCACCGATGCCCAGCGGCGCGCCGGTCAGAATGACGACGGGAATCTCGTCGGGCACACCGCCACGCGCGCGGTTGACGAAGTCCTGCTCGGCGGCGTCGGCCGCGGCCGCGTCATGGAAACGCGTCACGACCTCCTTGGCCAGCGCAACCTTCACATCGCGCGGGTTCGCCCCCTCGGCAATGCTTTGCTTGAGCGCCGCGATCTGCGCCATGGGCTTAAAGCTCAGCAACTCGTAATAGCGCCACATCAAGGTGTCGGAGATGCTCATGAGCTTGCCGAACATGTCGTTGGGCCGCTCGCTGATGCCGACGTAATTGTTCTTGCTCTTGCTCATCTTCTCGACCCCGTCGAGGCCTTCGAGCAAGGGCATGGTCAGGATGCATTGCGGCTCCTGCCCATATTGTTTTTGCAATTCGCGCCCGACCAGCAGATTGAATTTCTGATCGGTGCCGCCGAGTTCGAGATCGGATGCGAGCGCGACCGAGTCGTAGCCTTGCATGAGCGGGTAGAGGAATTCATGCACCGAGATCGGCACGCCTTCCTTGTAGCGCTTGGTGAAATCGTCGCGTTCGAGCATGCGCGCCACGGTGTAGCTCGCGGCCAGCTTGATCATGCCGCGCGCGCCGAGCGCGTCGCACCATTCGCTGTTGTAGCGTACTTCGGTGCGCTGCGGGTCGAGCACCAGGCTGGCCTGCCGGTAATAGGTCTCGGCATTGGCGCGGATCTGTTCGGCCGTCAACGGCGGACGCGTGGTGTTGCGTCCCGACGGATCGCCGATCAGCGAAGTGAAATCGCCGATCAGGAAGATCACGGTATGGCCGAGATCCTGCAATTGGCGCAATTTGTTGAGCACGACCGTGTGCCCGAGATGGATGTCGGGCGCAGTCGGATCGAGACCGAGTTTGATGCGCAACGGCTTGCCGCTGGCCTCGCTGCGCGCGAGCTTTTGCGCCCATTCGGATTCGATGAGCAATTCTTCGCAACCGCGTCGAGTGACGGCAAGCGCTTCCTGGACGCGGTCGGACAAGGGCAAGGGCGATTCGGCGGTCATGGCCTGGGCAATGGAGATCAAAGAAAGTCTTACAGGTCGGGCAAGGCGCGGCTGCTATATTGATGCCAGTCAATCGATCGCGGTGCGTGCGGGAACTTCCGCCGCCACATTGATCTGAACCAGTCGTTGATCGGCCGCCTCATTCACACTGCAGCCGATCGGTGTTTTTTTCTGGCAATGTCCGGTCGGGCCGGCAGCAACAGGCTGCCACTTGGCGGATTGCCCGCAGTCGCGCAACACGGCTGCACAGCGTTGGGATTTTAGCCGAATGACCATAGTTCAACGCCTTGCGCGGCGCCTTTCGATGCCGCATCTGTCTTTGCATGCCAAGCTGCTGATCGCGCTCGGCTGTGCGCTGAGCCTGTATGGCGGCGCGAGCGCGCTGGCCGCGCTGGGCGACGAGATGCTGGCCCAGCCCTTGCCCAGCGGCAATCGCGTCAGCGCCGACATCGTCTTGGACGACCTCGCCGCGCAAACCGACCGCCTGGCCGCGCAAACCCAGCAATACATCGCGAGCGATACCTTGCGCGCGGGCGACACCATCGCCGCAGCCTTGCAACGCCTGCATGTCGACGATCCGCAAGCGCTCGCCTTCGTGCGCAACGATGCGACCGCGCGCCGCCTGTACGACTTGCGTCCAGGCCGCACGATCACCGCGCAGACCGACGCGAACGGCACGCTGCAATGGCTGCAATTCCCGGTTCCGGGTCGCCGCGAGGCCGACGCCGCCAATCCGGGTACCGAGAACATTGCGCCGCAAGCTCATGTGGTGCGGGTCGAGCGTACCGACGGACAATTGCGCGCGGCCGAACAAAGTCTGGCACCGCAAGCCCGCGTCGAAATGCGCTCGGGCACCATCACCTCGTCGCTGTTCGCCGCGACCGATGCCGCCGATGTGCCCGATGCGATCACGATGCAGATCGCCGAAATCTTCGATTCGGAAATCGATTTCCATGTCGATCTGCGCCGTGGCGACACCTTCCGCGTCGTCTACGAGACCCTGTACCTCGACGGCACTTATCTGCGCCCCGGGCGGGTGCTGGCGGTCGAGTTCGTCAACGCCGGCACGCCTTACAGCGCCTACTGGTTCGAGTCGGCGCCGGGCAAAGGCAGCTATTACGCCGAAGACGGCCAAAGCCTGCGCAAAGCCTTCTTGCGCTCGCCGATCGAGTTCTCGCGCGTAAGCTCCGGCTTCAGCGACAACCGGTTGCATCCCATCCATTTGCGCTGGCAACGGCACACCGGCGTCGATTACGCAGCGCCCACCGGCACACCGATCCGCGCGGTCGCCGACGGCGTCATCGATTTCGTCGGCGTGAAGAACGGTTATGGCAAGGTCGTGGTGGTCCGGCATTCGGGCGTTTATGAAACCTTGTATGCGCACATGAGCCGCTTCGGCGCCGGCATCGCGCGCGGCACCCGCGTGGCGCAAGGTCAGGTCATCGGCCATGTCGGCATGACGGGCTGGGCCACCGGCCCGCATCTGCATTACGAATTCCACATCAACGGCCAACCGCACGACCCCTTGCGCGTCGCTCTGCCCGAAGCTGCGCCGCTGCCCGCCGACCAACGGGCTGCGTTCACTGCGCATCGCGCCGACCTCGACGCCCAACTGGCCTTGCTGCGCATGACGCCGGTGGCCTCACGCTAAAGGCTCGACCATGACTGCTTTCAGCTATCCCGCCAGCGGCCCGGTCGGCGGCTTTTTCATCGGCCTGATGTCAGGCACCAGCCTCGACGGCGTCGACGGCGTGCTGGTTGAAATCTCGACCACCGGCAAACTCAAGGCCTTGCTCGCGCATCAGCACCTGCCGTTCGACGCGGTGCTGCGCGAAGAACTGCTCGCCTTGCAAACCCCGGGCGACAACGAATTACATCGTGCCGCACTGGCCGGCAATGCCCTCGCCGCGATGTATGCCGAAGTCATCGAAGCCTTGCTCGGCAGCGCACGCGTCGAACGTGATGCTCTGGTCTGCATCGGCGCGCATGGCCAGACGGTGCGTCATCGGCCCGACCTCGGCTACACCTGGCAAATCAACAACCCGGCGCGCCTGGCCGAATTGAGCGCGATTCCCGTAGTGGCCGATTTCCGCTCGCGCGATGTCGCCGCCGGCGGCCAGGGCGCGCCCTTGGTGCCGGCGTTTCACCAAGCCATGTTCGGCAAGGCCGACCGCAACCGGCTGGTCGTCAATCTGGGCGGCATTTGCAACATCACCTTCCTCGACGGCATCGAAGGCCTGACCGGCTACGACCTCGGCCCCGCGAATGTCCTGCTCGATGCCTGGGTTCAGCAGCATCTGGGCGAACCATTCGATCGCAATGGCGCCTGGGCCGCGATGGGCGAAGTCGACGACGAATTGCTCGAAGAGTTGCTGGCTGAACCCTTCTTCGCCCTGGCGCCGCCCAAGAGCACCGGTCGCGATCTGTTCAATCCGCAATGGCTAGCGGGCAAGCTTGCCGCCTATGCCCATCTGGCGCCCGAAGACGTGCAGCGCACCCTGGTCGAGTTGACCGCCACGCTGATCGCCGCCGAAGTCGAGGCCAGCGATCCGCCGGTCGGCGAAGTGATTCTTTGCGGCGGCGGCGCTTACAACGGCTGCCTGCGCGATGCGCTGGCTTTGCAACTCGCCGAGCTCGACAAACCGCCGCGCCTCGCCTTGTCGAGCGATTACGGCGTG
>CAXBRX010000163.1:0-7506 GCA_963977835.1 uncultured Derxia sp. | reverse complement strand
CACCGAGCCCGTGACCGAGAGGAAATTATTGTGCGTCGAGGAACTGGCGGGGACTTTGAGCGACGCCGGTGCGCTCATAGTCGCGGAATCTCGACCCAGCAAAGCGAGACTTGCGTCACCAAGTTATTGCTGATGGTGGTTGATACGGTGGGTGATACCCACGATTGCGGCGGCACTACATACAGGCCATCCAGCCAAATCCAGCTTGTTGAGGGTTGCGGCGCGGCGGCATCGGCGGACGCGGTTCGTCGATCGTCACGGCGCGCGCGTCGAACACGAAGCCCGGCACTTGCACGCGCGGAATCTGGCGCTTGATCAGGCGCTCGATGTCGGCCAGATACGGGCGTTCATCGCTCGCCACGAGCGAGATCGCTTCGCCGCTCGCGCCTGCGCGGCCGGTGCGGCCGATGCGGTGCACGTAATCCTCGGGCACATTGGGCAACTCGTAATTGACCACATGCGGCAGCTCGACGATGTCGAGTCCGCGCGCCGCGATGTCGGTCGCGACCAGCACTTGCAGCGTGCCGCCCTTGAATTCGGACAAGGCGCGCGTGCGTGCGCTCTGGCTCTTGTTGCCATGGATCGCGAGCGCGGTGATGCCGTCCTTGCCGAGTTGTTCGGCGAGCCGGTTGGCACCGTGCTTGGTACGCGTGAAGACGAGCACCTGCTCCCAACGATTGGTCTTGATCAGGTGCGCGAGCAAGGCGCGCTTGTGGACCTTCTCGGACAGCACGACCTTTTGATCGACCGATTCGGCCGTGGTGTTGCGGCGCGCGACCTCGATCATCTTGGGCTTGTCGAGCAAGCCGTCGGCCAGCGCCTTGATCTCGTCGGAGAAGGTGGCCGAGAACAGCAGGTTCTGGCGGCGCAGGTTGTTCACGCTCTTGGGCAGCAAGGCGATGATGCGTTTGACGTCGCGGATGAAGCCCATGTCGAGCATGCGATCGGCTTCGTCGAGCACCAGGATTTCGACATGCGACAGATCGACCGTGCGTTGTTGTGCATGGTCGAGCAGGCGGCCCGGCGTCGCCACCAGGATGTCCACGCGCTGCTTGAGCTGCGAGATTTGCGGATTGATGCCGACACCGCCGAACATCGTCATCGAGGTCAGCTTCAAATGCTTGCCATAGGTGCGCACGCTGTCTTCGACCTGCGCGGCGAGTTCACGCGTGGGTACGAGCACCAGGGCACGGATCGGATGGCGGCCGTTGGCCAGCCCCTTGACCGGGCGATCGGTGAGGATCTGCAGCATCGGCAGGGTGAAGCCGGCGGTCTTGCCGGTGCCGGTTTGGGCGCCGGCCAGCAGATCGCCGCCCGACAGCACGGCCGGGATGGCCTGCGCCTGGATCGGGGTGGGTTGGGTATAGCCGCATTCTTCGACGGCTTGCAGGATGGGCCCGTTGAGGCCCAGAGATGCAAATGACATTTTTACTCCGATGGAGGCGCCGCGGCACGATGCACGGCGGCGCCGTTGGCGCGGCGGCGGCTCCGAAGGAGCGGCCGGCTTAGCGCCGGAATTGCGCGGGGCGCGGGGCGCCGCCGACTGGGCGATCGTCCTTGTGACGGAAGCTGATGCGGCCCTTGGTCAGATCATAGGGCGACAACTCGGTCGTCACCTTGTCACCGGCGAGGATGCGGATGTGATGCTTGCGCATCTTGCCCGAGGCGTACGCCCAGATTTCATGCCCGTTGTCGAGCGTCACGCGGTAACGCGAGTCAGGCAGCACTTCGGCGACCACGCCGTCGAGTTCGATCAGTTCTTCCTTGGCCATGTGCATTCCTTTTCGTCGGCAGCGGCGACCCGCGTGGGTCGCAGCGCTGCTGCAGGGTGTCGTTGCGTCCCGGAAAGCCGAGGTGTGCCGCATGGCGCGGGCGACTTCGGAAGTCTGAGAGGAACCCGGATCTGGTTCACAGGCGCCATGGCGCCGCGACCCGAGTGCGAGGACAGGTGAACGGATAAGCGCCATCCGTCGAGCGGGGAGACCGCTACTATAGCCTGTTAAGCCGAATGTTGCGATGCAACTTGGTTTGGCCTCCCCGCAAAAACCCTTCTGACTCAATGGTGAAGGGTCAAGCCTGCGTGCTCACGCAGCGGATGGAAGCGGATCTTCGGCCAGCGCTCCTGGCGGATCTGCAGATCGTGCCGCGACGGCATCAGGTAGGCGTAGGTGTCGGCCGCGTCGAGCGCGAGCCGGTCGCCGTTGGCCGAGATGAAACGCTGCAACTCGACCGGATCTTCGCAACTGATCCAGCGTGCGCCGGTTTGCGCCGCGCCCATGAGCCGCACTTCGACGCCGTATTCGGTCTTGAGCCGGTGCGCGACCACTTCGAATTGCAGCTGCCCGACCGCGCCGAGCAGGATCTGGTTGCCCGACATCGGCCGGAACACCTGGATCGCGCCTTCTTCGCCAAGCTCTTTCAAGCCTTTTTGCATCTGTTTGGAGCGCATCGGGTCGGCCACTTCCACGACCCGGAACATTTCGGGCGCAAAGAAGGGCAGCCCCGTGTATTGCAAGGCTTCCTGTTCCGACAGCGTGTCGCCCAATTGCAAGCCGCCATGGGTCACGATGCCGATGATGTCGCCCGCATAGGCTTCATCGACGCGATCGCGCCGTTGCGACAAGAAGGTGACGACGCTGGTCGGACGCAATTCCTTGCCGGTGCGCAGCACCTTGAGTTTCATGCCGGCCTCGAAGGCGCCCGAGCACACGCGCACGAAGGCGATGCGGTCACGGTGGGCCGGGTCCATGTTGGCCTGGACCTTGAACACCACGCCCGAAAACTGCTTTTCGTCGGGCGCCACCACGCGCGTGCCCACGTTGAGCAGCGCGGTGCGCGGCCCCGGTGCGGGCGCGATGTCGACCAGCGCGTCGAGCACTTCCTGCACGCCGAAATTGTTGATCGCCGAACCGAACAGCACCGGGGTCTGGGCGCCTCCCAGGAAGGCCTCGCGTTCGAAGGCCGGATTGGCATGGCGCACGAGTTCGATCTCGTTGGCCGCGGTTTCGTATTCGGCGCCGAAGCGTTCGGCCAGCACGGTCTGGTCGGAAATGACTTCATCGTCTTCGCGGCGTCGGTCTTCGCCGGGCGTGAAGACGCGCATGCGTTCGGTGCGCAGATCGTAAATGCCATGGAACTGCTTGCCTTTGCCGACCGGCCAGGTCAGCGGCGCGCACGGCATTTCGAGCACGCGCTCGATCTCGTCGAGCAGGTCGAGCGGCTCGCGCACTTCGCGGTCGAGCTTGTTGACGAAGGTGATGATGGGTGTGCCCCGCGCGCGGCAGACCTCGATCAGGCGCATGGTCTGGGCTTCGACGCCGTTGGCCGCATCGATGACCATCAACGCCGCATCCACGGCGGTCAGCACACGATAGGTGTCTTCGGAAAAGTCCTGGTGGCCCGGGGTGTCGAGCAGATTGATCACGCAATCGCGGTATTCCATCTGCATGACCGAGGACGCGACCGAGATGCCGCGCTGCTTTTCGATTTCCATCCAGTCCGAGGTCGCGTGGCGGCTCGCCTTGCGGGCCTTGACGCTGCCCGCGATCTGGATCGCGCCTGCGAACAGCAACAGCTTTTCGGTCAGCGTGGTCTTGCCCGCGTCAGGGTGGGAAATGATGGCAAACGTCCGGCGACGCTTGACCTCATTGGAGAGTGCTTCATTCGACATCGTTTTCTTCCTAAAGCTATGTACTCACTCATGCGCGCGCCTCTAGGGGCGCAGCGCCTTGTCTTCTGTTCGGCGTTCGTGCCTGTCCGCGTACGTCCTTACATCACGCGAATCCTCCGAGGCGTTCGCGGCACAAAGCGAGCACCTTGTCGGCAATGGCCTGCGCGTTTGCTTGAGCGCGGCAAGCCGCGGGGAGATGCAGGCCATCGAGTGCCCGGGCAAAGGCTTGCAAGACCGATTCGATCGTCTCGTTCGCATCGCCCGCGCGCAGCCCGGCAAGCGTCGCCATGGCCACAAAATCGGCGCGCCGCAAGCGCTCGTCCTTGCCGTTCAGCTTGAGGGCCAGGCGGTCGTGCTCGAAGCCCGGAAAGACTCGGGTCGTGAGTGTGTCATAGACCGGCGCAAGCCGAACCGAGGCAAAGGTCTTTTTCCCTGGCGGCGCGGTTTTCAGGACCGCCATGTTCTTGAGATGCATGTCCCCGTCGGCGATCAACCAGGCCAGGAGGGCGCGCTTGAGCAGCGTCCGCAGATCGCTTTCGGCGTCGGTCGAAAGCGGGCCGAGCGCGCGTGCCACGCGTTCCATCGTGCCGGTGTATTTGTCCTTGGGGGCGAGATCGAGCACCGAGCACAAGTCTTCCATGGCGATCATGCGTGGGTCATGCTCGCCCGTCCGGATGTCGAAACGCTCGACGACCAAGGCCGCAGGCATGCCGTCCGGCATCGGGACGAGCGCGTTTGCCGGAACCTCGAGGCCGACGGCTTGCGCGAGTGCGAGGCCGATCCATTCGACGAGCGGCAGCGCCTCGAACCCGCCGGTGCCGGCGGGCTTGAGGATGTGCGTGAAAGCCAGTTCGGTCGCCGGCAGCAGAACCCCGTCTTGCGAAAGGTTCATCGGTGCCTTGATCTGGACGCCCGACAGGCGTGGCGTCTGCGCGCTCTGGAAGAGCCGGGCCAGCCGATGCTCGAAGTCATGGTCGATGGCGCTGCGTCCCGGGCCTGCATAGGTGCCGGTGAAGACCCCGTCCCGGGTGTAGGTCTCGAGCCGGGCGGTCAGCACGTCGCCGGGCAGATTCGCAAGATCTGCCTTTTTCTCGGCGATGGTGATGTTGGACAGATAGCGCTTCCCGGTCCGCAGCAACACCCGGTCATCGGCGTCGTTGAGCACGGATTCGAGCCATCCTTCCGGCAACAGCGCGACGATGAACGGAGGCAGCCTCCCGGGAAAGGTCTGGCGAATCAACGGGGGCAGGGCGGGTTCGTTCTTGGCCGCCGTCCAGCGCCATTCGAAACCATCATGAGCGAGTTCGCCGAGCGCCGTGCCATGCCAGGCGACGGTGAGCTCGAAGGCGGCTGCGTTGCGGACCGCCACCGCGGGGGCACGGCGCAGCAGGAATTTCTCCGCACCTTCGCCTTCCCGGTACCACGCGTTTTCACGGGCGAGCGCCCACACCGCATCGGCGGCCGCCTTCGGATCGCCGTATTCCTGGACCAGGCGTGCGGCGATGGCCTCGCGCATGGCGGCATCGATCGAGGCTGCATGCTCGCTGCGCAGGCGAAAGGCTTCGAGAAAGCGTTGCCGGAGCGCCGAGACGACGACCGGGAACTCGCCCATGCTGTCCGCGACGACGGCCGACGCGGTCGAAGGCTGGTCCGGCGCCTTGTTCTGCACGATCTCCAGCCCTCGGAGGCGCGTTCGTTGCACGCGTTGCCCGGTCAGGTAGAGCCGGCCGTCGATGGTCGGCCCGAGCAGGACCGCGCTGGCTGCCGACAGATAGGCCCTCGGGTAGAGATAGCGTGCGATCCGCACGGCATGGCTGAGCACGACCTGGTCGATGTCATCGCCCGCGTCGACATAGATGCCGCGCATGAGCTGCACCACCTTGCCGGTCTCGGCAAGGTAATGGCTGCGGGTTTTGTCGATCGTCTCACCGACGAGGTGGAGCGGCATGCTCTCTAACTTTTGCGTACTTCAGATACGCGAAAGTTAGCATAAAGCGAGTGTTCAGTAAAGCAAATTCTAACTTTCTCGTATTTGAAATGCGCGAAAGTTTGAGCTGTCGCCTTTCGCCGCACAGGCCCCCGGCCGGGCGTTCGGCGCTTGCGGTGGGTCAAGGCCCTGCGTAATCCCGGGCATGGTGCACTGCGTTGCTGCCCGGCGGATCTTGAATCGCGTCAGCGATGAGCGCAGCGTGTGTTCATCGAAAGACTTCATTTCGACGCGCTTCAACCACCAGCGTTCGAGGTTGTCATGTCTGAGATCCGACTCGCCAGCGTTGCCGGTGTGTTCTACCCGGCAGACCGAGTCGCGTTGCGCAACCAGATCGGCGCATTTCTGCATGTCGTCGGTCCGGTGCCGCAACGAGCCCGGCCTCCCAAGATCCTGATCGCCCCTCATGCGGGCTATGCCTATTCCGGCGCCATTGCGGCACAGGCGTATGCCTTGCTCGCGCCCTGGCGCGACAAGGTCAAGCGCGTGGTCATTCTTGGTCCCGCGCACCGAGTGGCCACGCGCGGCATCGTCGCTTCGTCGGCCGCCGCCTTCGAGACCCCGCTCGGGCAGGTCGCCGTCGATCGCGATCTGGTCGCGCATGCGATCGAGATGCAAGACACCAGCATCCATGACCTCGCCCATGCGCGCGAGCATGCGATCGAGGTGCAATTGCCGTTTTTGCAGACCGTGCTCGACGAGCCGCAGATCGTGCCTTTGCTGGTCGGCCTCGCCGCGCCCGAAGCGGTGGCGCGCTTGATGCGCCACCTCTGGGACGGCGAAGACACCGTCTTCATCCTCAGTTCCGATCTGTCGCATTACCTGCCCGATGTCAGCGCGCGCCGTATCGACCGCGCCAGCGTCGAACGCATCCTCGCCTTGCGCGCCGACCTCAGCCATGAGGAGGCCTGCGGCGCGACCGCCATCAACGCCGGGCTCATCCTCGCCCGCGAACATCACCTGAAGGCGCGGCTGCTGGCGATGTGCAACTCGGGCGATTCCATCGGTGATCGCGACAAGGTGGTCGGGTATTGCGCGGTCGCCTTCGAGGACTTGTCATGACGCGCGACCCGCTCCTGGGCGCGGCCTTGCTCGCGCGGGCGCGCAACGCCATCGCGACCAGCCTGGGTGTGCATGAAGCGCCCGAGCCTTGGCATGCGGCGCTCGTCGACGCGGGCGCCACCTTCGTCACCTTGCATGTCGACGGCGCATTGCGCGGCTGCATCGGCCGGCTGATTCCTTCGCGCGCGCTCGACGATGATGTGCGTGCCAATGCCATGGCTGCCGCCTTCGACGATCATCGCTTCGCCTCGATCGCGCATGAAGAATTGCCGCGCCTGCAAATCGAAGTGTCGGTCCTCGGGCCGGCGACGCCGCTCAACGCCACGAGCGAGGCCGAGGCCTTGCGTGTCTTGCGCCCCGGCGTCGATGGCGTGATTCTTTCGTGGCGCGGGCAAAGCGCCACCTTCTTGCCTCAGGTCTGGACGAACCTGCCCGATCCCGCCGAGTTCCTGCGCGCACTCAAGCGCAAGGCGGGCCTGCCGGCCGATTTCTGGGCCGATGATCTGCATTTGTCGCGTTACCAGGTGGTCGAATACGTCGAAGGGGATGCCCATGGTGCAAGCGGCTCACACGACTGACGGCGAGACGGCGTTTGCGGCGCGCTGGTGGCATCGGCTCGCCGATGGCCGTTTGCAATGCGACCTGTGCCCGCGCGATTGCCGCTTGCATCCGGGCCAGCGCGGCCTGTGTTTCGTGCGCCAGCGCGTGGCCGATGCCGAGGGCGACCGCATGGTGCTGACCACCTGGGGCCGCAGTTCGGGCTTTTGTGTCGATCCGATCGAGAAAA
>CAXBRX010000162.1:0-7524 GCA_963977835.1 uncultured Derxia sp. | reverse complement strand
ACGGTGTCCATGGCCATCAAGCCCACCAGTTCGATCCGCCTGCCGCGCCGCTCGATCAACCGCGCCGGCGAACCGACCGTGGTCGAAACCCATGGCCGCCATGATCCTTGCGTGGGCATCCGCGCTGCGCCGATCGCCGAAGCCATGCTGGCGCTGGTGCTCATCGACCATGCTTTGCGCCATCGCGCGCAATGCGGCGATGTGAGCGTGCTCACGCCGAAAATCGGTACGCGCTGATCGATGCCGGGGTCGATGACGCGGCCGCTTTGGCCGTTCGGCGTCTTCTTCCTCGCGTATTTCGCGTATGTCGGCGTCTTCACGCCGTATCTGTCGCTCTATCTGGCCGAGCTGAAATTCTCGATCGTCGAGATCGGTTTGCTGGTGTCGATGCTGCAGGTGTTGCGCATCGTCGGCCCCAATCTGTGGGGCTGGATGGCCGATCGCAGCGATGCGCGCGTCACGATGTTCCGCATCGCCACGGTCGGCGCGATGCTCGCATTCCTGCCGATGTTCTGGGCGCGCGGACTGGTCGCGATGTTTGCTGCGCTCATCGTGCTCAATCTGTTCGTCTCGGGGCTCACGCCCTTGTCGGAAGCCTTGACGCTCGGGCGCATCGGCACCGATTTTCCGCGCTATGGCCGACTGCGCTTGTGGGGCTCGATCGGCTACATCGTCGCGGTCGCGCTGGGCGGCGTGTTGCTCGATCGTCTCGGTATCTTGAGTCTGCCTTGGTTGGCCATGCTGGCCTTGCTCGGCGTGGGTTGGGCTGCCTGGCAGTTGTACGAGGTGCCGCATGCGCACGATCCGCGAGCGCCGGTCTCGGTGCGCGCTTTGCTCCGGCAGCCGACCGTGCTGTTGTTCTTCTCGACCTGTTTCCTGATGATCCTTGCGCACGGTGCGCTTTATGCCTACCTGTCCTTGTATCTGGAAGGGCTCGGCTATAGCAAGACCGCCATCGGTCTGCTCTGGGCGCTGGGCGTGGTCTCGGAGGTGGTGTTCTTTTATTTTCAAGCGCAGGTGATGCGCCGGTTTGCGCCAGGCAGTCTGTTGATCGCGAGCTTCATCATCGCGGCGGCGCGCTTTGGCATCATCGGCGCCTGGGCGCAATCGCTGGCCTGGCTGGTGTTTGCGCAATGCTTGCACGCGATCACCTTCGGTGTACATCATGCGGCTTCATTGACGCTGTTGCGGCGCTGGTTCAGCGGCCGGCTCGCCGCGCGCGGCCAGGCGCTGTACACCAGCGTCTCGTATGGTCTGGGCGGGACGCTCGGCGGTCTGGGAGCGGCCTGGATCTGGAAGCACATTCATCCGTCGGCCGCGTTTTATGCGAGCGCCGGCGCGGCCTTGATCGGCGCCGGCGTCGCGGCCGGCCTGGCGCGGCGCATCGCTGCGCCAAAACCACTTTGAAAGGAGTGCGACGTGGGGAAGGGAAAGAATTCGATGGCGCGCGTCATGGCGCGTCTGGTGCTCGGTGTGGTGGCTGCGCTCGCGCTCGGCGCTTGCCAGACGGTGCGCACCACACAGGGCGGCGTGGTCGGCGTCGATCGTGCCCAGACCATGAGCCCGCTGGTGTCATCGGCCCAGGTCGACAAAATGTCCTTGCAGCAATACAACACGACGGTGGCCGACGCCGAGAACAAGGGCAAGCTCAATCGCGATCCGCAGCAGGTCAAGCGGGTGCGTGGCATCGGCCAGCGACTGATCGCCCAGACCGGCACTTTCCGGCCCGATGCGCGCAATTGGCAATGGGAAATCAACGTCATCACCTCCGATGAACTCAACGCCTGGTGCATGCCGGGCGGCAAGATCGCGGTCTACACGGCCTTGATCGAGCGGCTTCAACTCACCGACGGCGAACTGGCGGCGGTGATGGGGCACGAAATCTCGCACGCGTTGCGTGAGCATTCGCGCGAAAAAATGAGCAAGGCGGTGCCGGCCCAGGTGTTGATGAGCGTGGTCGGCGTCGCCTACGGCGATGGCGCGGCCCAGCTCGGCGGCCAGGCCTACCAATTGCTCGTCGGCCTGCCCAACAGCCGCGAAATGGAAACCGAGGCCGACCGCATGGGCGTCGAACTGATGGCGCGCGCCGGATACGACCCGGCCGCCTCGGTCAGCGTCTGGCGCAAGATGCAACAGGCGGCCAAGGGTCAGACGCCGCAATTCCTCTCGACCCATCCGTCCAACGAGACCCGCATCAACGACCTCGAAGACTATTCGCAACGTGTCGAACCGCTTTATCAGCAGGCGAAAGCGGGCCGATGAGCCTAGCGTGGCGCTTGGCGTGGCATAATCCAAAGCTCTGATTTTTCAGCGGATTCCGGCGCCCGGCGCAGGTGTCCGCGTCGCCTTGGGTTCGAGTCATGGCCAGCACGCTGTACGACAAGCTTTGGGAATCGCATGTCGTCCGTCAGGAAGACGACGGCACGGCAATCCTCTACATCGACCGCCACCTGGTGCACGAGGTGACCTCGCCGCAGGCTTTCGAAGGGCTGCGCCTCGCGGGCCGCAAGCTTTGGCGCGTCAGTAGCGTCGTCGCCACCGCCGATCACAACACCCCGACCACCGGCTGGGAACGCGGCTATACCGGCATCGACGATCCGGTCAGCAAGGAACAGATCGTCACGCTCGACGCGAACATCCGCGAATTCGGTGCGGCGGCCTATTTCCCCTTCCTCGATCAACGCCAGGGCATCGTCCATGTGATGGGCCCCGAAGAAGGCGCGACGCTGCCCGGCATGACCGTGGTCTGCGGCGATTCGCATACCAGCACCCATGGCGCGTTCGGCGCGTTGGCGTTTGGCATCGGCACGAGCGAGGTCGAGCATGTGATGGCGACCCAGACCCTGCTTATGAAGAAGGCCAAGAGCATGTTGGTGCGCGTCGACGGGCGGCTGCCTTTTGGCTGTTCGGCCAAGGACATCGTGCTGGCCATCATCGGCCGCATCGGCACCGCGGGCGGCACCGGCTACGCGATCGAATTCGCGGGTTCGGCCATCGAGGCTCTGTCGATCGAAGGGCGCATGACGGTCTGCAACATGGCCATCGAAGCCGGCGCGCGCGCGGGCATGGTGGCGGTGGATGCCAAGACCATCGAATACGTGAAGGGCCGTCCGTTCGCGCCCGACGCCGAGTCGTTCGCGCAGGCGGTCGATTACTGGAAGACGCTGCATTCCGATCCGGGCGCGCGCTTCGACGCCGTCGTGGAATTGCGCGCCGAAGAAATCAAGCCGCAAGTCACCTGGGGCACCTCGCCCGAAATGGTCACCACGGTCGATGCGCGCGTGCCCGATCCCGAAGCCGAGAAGGATCCGGTCAAGCGCGAAGGCATGGAGCGCGCGCTCAAGTACATGGGCCTCGTGCCCAACACCCCGATCAGCCAGATCAAGGTCGACAAGGTCTTCATCGGCTCGTGCACCAATTCGCGCATCGAAGATCTGCGCGATGCGGCCTGGGTGGTCAAACGCCTGGGCAAGCGCGTGGCGAGCAATGTGAAGGCGGCGCTGGTGGTGCCGGGGTCGGGCCTCGTCAAGGCCCAGGCCGAGCGCGAAGGGCTCGATCAGATTTTCAAGGCCGCAGGTTTCGAATGGCGCGAGCCGGGCTGCTCGATGTGCCTCGCGATGAATGCCGACAAGCTCGATCCGGGTGAGCGTTGCGCGAGCACGAGCAACCGCAATTTCGAAGGCCGGCAAGGCGCGGGCGGGCGCACCCATCTGGTGTCGCCGGCCATGGCGGCCGCGGCCGCGATCGAAGGCTGTTTCGCCGACGTGCGTCGGCTGGGTTGAGGCGGGAAGAGCACATGGAAAAGTTCGAAATCCACAAGGGCATCGTCGCGCCGCTCGATCGCGCGAATGTCGATACCGACGCGATCATTCCCAAGCAATTCCTCAAGTCGATCAAGCGCACCGGCTTCGGCCCGAATTTGTTCGACGAATGGCGCTACCTCGACCGCGGCGAGCCGGGCATCGACAACTCCCGTCGTCCGCTCAACCCCGAATTCGTGTTGAATCTGCCGCGCTATCGCGGCGCGTCCATCCTGCTCACGCGCAAGAATTTCGGCTGCGGCAGCTCGCGTGAACACGCGCCCTGGGCGCTTGCGCAATACGGCTTTCGCGCGATCATCGCGCCGAGCTATGCCGACATCTTTTTCAACAATTGCTCGAAGAACGGCGTGCTGCCCATCGTGTTGCCCGAGGTCGTGATCGACCGGCTGTTCCATGAAGTGAATGGCTTCGTCGGCTACGAACTCACCGTCGATCTGCCGCGGCAGGTGGTGGTGGAGTCTTCGGGCAACGAGCATGCGTTCGAGATCGCGCCGTTCCGCAAATACTGCATGGTGAACGGCTTCGACGACATCGGCCTGACGCTGCGCCACAAAGACGCGATCGTCGAGTTCGAGAAAGCACGCCTCGCGCGCTTTCCGTGGCTCGCGAAAACCGCGCAGACCACCACGATTACGCGCTGAGCATTCAGACACTTCGTTCCGAGCGGGGGGAGCGGGGTGAACCGACAACCCGCACCGAAGCGGCCCGGCGGGCCGCCGCAAGAGGAACGCCTATCATGAAGATCGCGGTATTGCCGGGTGACGGCATCGGCAAGGAAATCGTCGCGGAAGCAGTCAAGGTCCTGAAGGCCCTGGGCGAATCCTTCACCTTCGAGTTTGCCGATGTGGGCGGCGCCGCCTACGAATCGAGCGGCCATCCGCTGCCCGAGACCACGCTCAAGCTCGCGCAATCGGCCGATGCGATTCTGTTCGGCGCGGTCGGCGACTGGAAGTACGACAAGCTCGAACGCCATCTGCGTCCTGAGCAAGCCATCCTGGGGCTGCGTAAAGCTCTGGGCCTGTTCGCCAATTTCCGCCCGGCCATCCTGTACCCCGAACTCGCGAATGCGTCGAGCCTCAAGCCCGAAGTCGTGGCCGGCCTCGACATCCTCATCATCCGCGAACTGACCGGCGACATTTATTTCGGCCAGCCGCGTGGCCGGCGCACCTCGCCCGACGGCGCGTTCGCCGGCGAGCGCGAAGCCTTCGACACCATGCGCTATTCGGCGCCCGAGATCGAACGCATCGCGCATGTGGCCTTCCAGGCCGCACGCAAGCGCAACAAGCGTGTGACCAGCGTCGACAAAGCCAATGTGCTTGAAACCTTCCAGTTCTGGAAAGACATCGTCACCGAAGTGCATGCGCAATACCCCGACGTCGAACTCGACCACATGTATGTCGACAACGCGGCGATGCAACTCGTGAAGGCGCCCAAGAAATTCGATGTCATCGTCACCGGCAACATGTTCGGCGACATCCTGAGCGACGAAGCCGCGATGCTGACCGGCTCGATCGGCATGCTGCCTTCGGCCTCGCTGAACGCACAGAACCGCGGCCTGTACGAGCCTTCGCACGGCAGCGCGCCCGACATCGCGGGCAAGGGCATCGCGAATCCGCTCGCGACCATCTTGTCGGCGGCGATGATGCTGCGCTATTCGCTGAATCTGGCCGATCAGGCCGATCGCATCGAAAACGCGGTGCGCCGCGTGCTCGCGCAAGGCTATCGGACCGCGGACATCTACGAAGAAGGCACGCGCAAGGTCGGCACCGAAGAAATGGGCGCCGCGGTGCTCGCCGCGCTGTGAGCGTGGGCCGCGCAAAGAATTGACGACATCAGTGACGGAGAAGGCAGCGATGAAGCTCGTGGGATTGGTGGGTTGGCGGGGGATGGTGGGTTCGGTGCTCATGGATCGCATGCGCGCCGAACGCGATTTCGACTTGATCGAGCCGGTGTTCTTCAGCACCAGCAGCGCCGGTGGCAAGGCGCCCGCGATGGCGAAGAACGAAACCACGCTCAAGGACGCGCATGACATCGACGCGCTCAAGCGTTGCGAGATCATCATCAGCTGCCAAGGCGGCGATTACACCAAAGAGATTTTCCCCAAGCTGCGCGCCGCGGGCTGGAACGGCCATTGGATCGACGCCGCGTCGGCGCTGCGCATGCAGGACGACGCGATCATCATCCTCGACCCGGTCAACAAGCCGGTCATCGAAACCGCGCTCGCCAAGGGCATCAAGAACTGGATCGGCGGCAATTGCACCGTGAGCTGCATGCTCATGGGCGTGGGCGCGCTGTTCAAGGCCGATCTGGTCGAATGGATGACCTGCACGACCTATCAGGCCGCTTCGGGCGGCGGTGCCCAGCACATGCGCGAGCTGCTTACGCAATTCGGCACCCTGAACGCCGAGGTGAAGCCGCTGCTCGACGATCCGGCCAGCGCCATCCTCGAGATCGACCGCAAGATCCTCGCCAAGCAGCATGCGCTGACGGCCGACGAAACCAAGAACTTCCTCGTGCCTTTGGCCGGCAACCTGATTCCCTGGATCGACACCGATCTGGGCAACGGATCGAGCCGCGAAGAATGGAAGGGCGGCGCCGAAACCAACAAGATCCTGGGCCGCGGTCCGGGCTTTGGCAGTGTGGCAACGCCCATCGATTCGATCTGCGTGCGCATCGGCGCGATGCGCTGCCATTCGCAGGCGCTCACGCTCAAGCTCAAGAAAGACGTGCCGCTGGCCGATATTGAATCGATGATCGCCAACGACAACCCGTGGGTGAAGCTGGTGCCCAATACCAAGGAAGCCAGCATCCGCGATCTGACCCCGGCGGCGGTGACCGGCGGGCTCACGATTCCGGTCGGCCGGGTGCGCAAGATGGCCCTCGGGCCCGAATACCTGGGCGCGTTCACGGTCGGCGATCAATTGTTGTGGGGCGCGGCCGAGCCGTTGCGGCGCATGCTGCGCATCCTGCTCGAAGCCTGAAATGGGCGACCGGGCGATGAATCGGCGTCGCCAACGTTGGTTCGTAGCAACGACGATGCGAGGCGGGCGGTGTCCGCGTCGCATCGGGCTGACTTGTGAAGCTGCATTAGCTTGCGGCTTTAAGTAGCTGATGTTATTTTCAAAATTCCTATCAAATCGCCCGGGGTCCACCGTGCCTAAGCCCGTTGAGTCCTTTGCCGGCCACAGTGCGCCTTTCGCGCTCAAACGGCTCGCATTTGCCGTTTTGTTTGCTTGCGCCGTCGGATCGACGATCACGATGCCGTCGCAAGCCTATGCCGCCGGCCTAGGTCGCCTGAATGTGCAGTCCGGTCTCGGACAGCCACTGCGTGCCGAAGTCGAAGTGACTTCCGCCTCGCCCGAAGAATTGCAGTCCTTGCAGGTGAAGCTCGCGTCCGGCGAGGCCTTCAAACAAGCCGGCATCGACGTGAATCCCGCCTTGCTGGGCATCAACCTCGCCGTCGAACAACGTGGCTCGCGCGCTTTCGTGCGCATGAGCACCGCGCAGCCGCTGAACGAGCCGTATGTCGATCTGCTGCTCGAATTGTCGTGGTCCAGCGGACGCTTGGTCCGTGAATACACCTTCTTGCTCGATCCGCCCGAACTGAAGCTCGGACGCAGCAACGAGCCGGTGCAACCGGCCGTCGGCGCGACGCGTGCACCGGCTGCGACCGCCCCCGTGGCGGCAGCGCCTGCACCCGCAC
>CAXBRX010000161.1:0-7578 GCA_963977835.1 uncultured Derxia sp. | reverse complement strand
GTCGGATGGGTCGCGGGAATCGTGCGGTAAGGGATGCCGTCACCATCCACATCGAGATAGCGCGCGAAAGTTTTGCCGGCTTCGAGGTCTTCGTGGCTCAGCACTTTGCCGCGGTCGTAACGGCGCGCATCGTCCCATTCAAACGGCTTGCACAGGCGTTCGTTCATGCCGATGTCGAGGTCGCTCATCAGGAAGACCGGCGTTTGCAGCCGCTCGGCCAAGTCGAAGGCGAGCGCCGCAAAGTTGAAGCATTCATGCGGGTCTTCGGGGAAGAGCAGCACATGGCGCGTATCGCCATGCGAGGCATAGGCGCACGAGATGAGGTCGGACTGCTGGGTGCGCGTGGGCATGCCGGTGGACGGTCCGCCACGCTGCACATCGATGACCACGGCCGGAATCTCGGCGAAATACGCGAGGCCCAAGAATTCCTGCATCAAGGAAATGCCGGGGCCGGACGTGGCGGTGAAGGCGCGCGCGCCGTTCCACGACGCACCGAGCACCATGCCGATCGAGGCGAGTTCGTCCTCGGCCTGCACGATGGCATAACGCGCGCGGCCGTTGTCGGGGTCGGTGCGGAATTTGCGGCAATAGTTGGTGAAGGCCTCGATGACCGAAGTCGACGGCGTGATCGGATACCATGCCGCGACGGTGGCGCCGCCATAGACCGCGCCGAGCGCGCACGCGCTGTTGCCGTCGATGAAGATGCTGTCGCGCACGCCGTCGGCGCGTTCGACGCGCAAACCGATCGGGCAGTCGAAATGCTCGCGCGCATAGGCATGGCCGGCCGCGAGCGCATCGAGGTTGGACGCGATGAGTTTGTCCTTGCCGCGGTATTGCTCGCCGATCAGCTTTTCGACCTCGGCGTAATCGAGTTCGAGCAGCGCGGTGAGCGCGCCCACGTACATGATGTTCTTGAGCAATTGGCGCTGACGCGGATCGGTGTAGCGCGCATTGCACATTTCCATCAGCGGAATGCCGATGATCTGCAAGTCGTCGCGGAACTTCGCGGCCGGCAGCGATTTGGTCGAGTCGTACAGCAGATAGCCGCCGGGTTCGATCTCGGCCACATCGCGGTCCCAGGTCTGCGGGTTCATCGCGACCATCATGTCGCAGCCGCCGCGCCGGCCTTGCCAGCCGGCCGCGCATACGCGCATTTCATACCAGGTGGGCATGCCCTGGATGTTGGACGGGAAGATGTTGCGCGGCGAAATCGGCACGCCCATGCGCATGATGGAGCGGCCGAACAATTCGTTGGCCGAGGCCGAGCCCGAGCCGTTGACGTTGGCGAACTTGATGACGAAATCGTTGATGCGGGAAATGGGCGTGTTCATAGACGGGGTGCCTCCGCGCCCGCGTGGGCGGTCAAGAGGAAGAATTTCTGCATGTCCCAGGCGCCGGTCGGGCAACGCTCGGCGCACATGCCGCAATGCAGGCAAAGGTTCTCGTCCTTGACCATCACGCGATGCGTCTTGGGCGCTTCTTCGACATACAAGGCCTGCTCGGCGTTGGGCGAGGGCGCTTTGAGCCGCGTGCGCAGATCGGGTTCATCGCCGTCGGCGGTGAAGGTGATGCAATCGCTCGGGCAGATGTCGACGCAGGCGTCGCATTCGATGCACAGCTTGGGCGCAAACACCGTCTGCACATCGCAATTGAGGCAGCGCTCGGCCTCGGCCAGCGCGAGTTGCGGATCGAAGCCGAGTTCGAGTTCGACCTTGATGTCTTTGAGCGCGGCGGCGAGTTGCTTGGTCGGCACCTTTTTGCGCGCTTCTTCCGAGACCTGGTTGTCGTAGCTCCATTCATGGATGCCCATCTTCTGGCTGACCAGGGTCACGGCGGGCGGCGGCCGGCGTTTGAGATCGCGCCCGCGGCAGAACAGATCGATCGAGAGCGCGGCGTCATGACCTTGTGCGACCGCGGTGATGATGTTCTTGGGGCCGAGCGCCGCATCGCCGCCGAAGAACACGCGCGGCAGCGTCGATTGCAGCGTCTGCGCGTCGAGCTTGGGCATGCCCCATTGATCGAACTCGATGCCCAGATCGCGTTCGATCCAGGGGAAGCTGTTCTCCTGGCCGATCGCGACCAGCACTTCGTCGCATTCGATCAGCACTTCGGGTTCGCCGGTCGGAATGAGGCTGCGGCGGCCTTTGGCGTCGTATTCGGCGCGCACCTTCTCGAACCGCACACCGGTCAGTTTGCCGTTGTCATGCACGAAGGCCTTGGGCACATGCATGTTGATGATCGGGATGCCTTCATGCAGCGCGTCTTCTTTTTCCCAGGGCGAGGCTTTCATTTCCTCGAAGCCGCTGCGCACCACGACCTTCACGTCTTCGCCGCCCAGGCGTCGCGCCGAACGGCAGCAATCCATCGCGGTATTGCCGCCGCCGAGCACGATCACGCGCTTGGCGATCTTGGTCACATGGCCGAAGGCCACATTGGCCAGCCATTCGATGCCGATGTGGATGTGGGCCGCGGCTTCGGTGCGCCCGGGAATGTCGGCATCGCGCCCGCGCGGTGCGCCGGTGCCGATGAAGACCGCATCCCAGGGCTGGGCGAGCACTTCGCGCAGGCTCGAAATCCAGGTCTCCATCTGCAGCTTGACGCCGAGGTCGGTGATGTACGCGCATTCCTCGTCGATCACGTTGTCGGGCAGGCGGAATTTCGGAATCTGGCTGCGCATCATGCCGCCCGGCGATTTGCCGTTGTCGATCACCGTGAGGTCGTAGCCGAGCAAGGCGAGGTCGCGCGCGACGGTCAGCGAAGCCGGCCCCGCGCCGATGCAGGCGATGCGCTTGCCATTGGCCTGGTTCGGTTTGGCCGGCATGCGCGAATGCACGTCTTCCTTGTAATCGGCGGCCACGCGTTTCAAGCGGCAGATCGCCACCGGATCTTTTTCGACGCGGCCGCGCCTGCAGGCGGGCTCGCACGGGCGATCGCAAACGCGCCCGAGAATGCCGGGGAAGACATTCGAGCGCCAATTGATCATGTAAGCGTCCGCGAATCGGCCTGCGGCGATCAGGCGGATGTACTCGGGGACGGGAGTGTGGGCCGGGCAGGCCCATTGGCAATCGACTACTTTATGAAAATAATCTGGCGCGCCGATATCGGTTCGGTCCAAGCGTGTTCACCTTTGTCGTTTTTCAAACTCATCGCCCGTGTCGGTCTCCGCGTCCGCGGGCGATGTACTCCAAGTCGGTGCTGACTCTAGCACCGCGATCATGAGAGGATAAAACGACCGCGATGTGCATCGGCACAAAACACTCATCCGATCGATTGATCGTTTTGCCCGGAATCGACCTTCATGACCTTGCGCACCTTGATTTTCGATGTGGATGGCACCCTGGCTCAGACCGAACGCGACGGCCATCGGCCGGCCTTCAATCGGGCGTTTGCCGAAGCCGGGCTCGACTGGCATTGGGACCCGGATTTCTACGGCGAGTTGTTGCAGATCGCGGGCGGGCGCGAGCGTATCCGGCATTACGCAAAGACCTACGACCCCGAAACGTTTGCGCGGCCCGATTTCGAGGCCCTGCTCGAACGCGTGCATGAAAGCAAATCGGCGCATTACCAGGCCTTGCTGGCCTCAGGGGCAGTGCGCCTGCGGCCCGACATCACGCAATTGATCTTCGACGCGCGCACCGAAGGCCTGCAACTCGCGATCGCGTCCAGCTCGATGCAACGCAACATCGTCGGTTTGTTGCGCGCCAATCTGGGTTTGCAAGCCGATCTTTGGTTCAGCGTCATCGGCTCGGGTGACAACGTGCGCGTCAAAAAGCCCGCGCCCGATGTCTATCTGCATGTGCTCGCAGCCTTGCAAGTGCCGCCGCACGATTGCCTCGCGATCGAAGACTCGGCCCACGGTCTGGCTGCGGCGACCGCGGCCGGCATCCCGACCGTGATCGTCGGCAGCGATTACCGCGAGCCCGGCGACCTCGGCGGCGCCCGCATGGTGCTGGGCCAGGGCGAGCGCTTGTCGCTCGACCAATTGCGCTTGTGGCACGCCACGGCCGTGCGCCGCTGAAGCCTCATCCCCGCTGCTGACTCGCCCCGCGACCCCGCTTTGACGGGGTTTGCGTCATGTCGCAATTCACACATCGATGTGCATTTCAATACATAGCGTGATGCGAATTTGGCTGATTGATCGCATCGAGGCCGTGCTCACGATGACCTTTCGTGGTCACGGAAATACAGGTCAATTAACTGATTAATAAGGAGAAATGACTCGGCTCGCCGGGCGGCTTGCCGGTTCGCCAAGCCGATCCGACCCTTGCCACAAAATCATTTTCGATATGTTGGTATGTATATTGCGATGCAAGTCAGCGACAGGGCCAGATCGACCGCGGGATGCCGACGGGACTGCCAATTTGACGGAGCGATGCGCAATGAATGTCGGGCAAACGGCGGGGCTGGGGTCGGTCATGCAAACCTTGGGGCTCGGCAAGACGCCGATGGCCGTCGCGGCCTTGCTGGCCTTGTGCGGCGCCCAGGCCCAGGCGCAGGACGCGCAGGTGTTCCAACTCGGCGAGGTGGAGGTGGTGAGCACGCGCGCCGGGGCCGATCAGACGCCGCGCAATACCGTGACGGCCGCCGAGATCCGTGCCCAGGACCGCGACACTACCGGCGCCGCGCTCAACATGCTGCCCGGCGTCACTCTCAACAAGGTCGGTGCGCGCAATGAACAGATGGTCTATGTGCGCGGCTTCGATCTGCGCCAGGTGCCGGTGTTCATCGACGGCGTGCCGGTCTATGTGCCTTACGACGGCTATGTCGATCTCGGCCGGTTCACCACCTTCGATGTCTCGCGCATCGAAGTGGCCAAGGGTTTCAGCTCCATGGTCTACGGCGCCAACACATTGGGCGGCGCCATCAACATCGTCAGCCGCAAGCCGCAAAAAGCCTTCGAAGGCGAGGTCGGGACCGGCCTCAACTTGACCGAGCATGCCGAGATCGCGGCCAAGCGCGCCTACGCCAACCTCGGCACCAACCAGGGCTTGTGGTATTTGCAGGCCGGCGCGTCCTACCTCGAACAACCGTATTACCGTCTGCCGGCCGAGTTTGCGAAGACGCCCGCCGAAGACGGCGGCCGGCGCAACAACAGCGACAGCCGCGATTCGAAGGTCAACGTCAAGGTGGCCTTGACGCCCGGCGCCGGTGACGAATACGCCTTGAGCGTGATCCGCCAGCGCGGCCAGAAAGGCACGCCGCCGTATGCGGGTTGGCTCAGCACGCCGCGCTATTGGCGTTGGCCGTATTGGGACAAGGACAGCGTCTATCTGATCACCGACACCGCGTTCGGCCCGCATCAGCTCAAGACGCGCGTCTACCACGACGAGTTCCGCAATTCGCTGTACGCCTACGATGACGCGAGCTATTCGACGATGAAGAAAAAGTCATCGTTCAAGAGCGATTACAACGATTTCACCAACGGCGCGAGCATCGAAGGCGATCTGCAATTGGCAGCCGCCAACACGCTCAAGGCCGCGGCGCATTGGAAGGAAGACGTGCACCGCGAGCACAACGCGGGCGAGCCTTACCGCCGTTTCAAGGACCGCACCACATCGGTCGGCGTCGAAGATGCGCAGCAATGGAACGAGCAGCTTTCGTTCGTGGCCGGCATCGGCTACGACACCCGCAGCACGCTCGAAGCGCAGGACTACAACAGCGCGACCAAGGTCGTCAGCGATTTCGTGCGCGATGACGGCAATGCGCTCAACGGCCAGGTCGGCGCGTTCTATGGCCAGCCCTCGACCGGCCGCGCGTTCTTCACGATCGCCGACAAGAGCCGCTTTCCGACCATCAAGGACCGTTACTCGTATCGCATGGGTACCGCGATTCCGAATGCCGCGCTCAAGGATGAACAAGCGCTGCATTACGAATTCGGCTATGCACGCGATGTCTCGCCCGCGTTGCGCTACGACGCGCGGATTTTCTATTCCGACATCAGCAATCTGATCCAGTCGGTGACGATCAGCCCGACGCTATGCACCTCGGCGCCGTGCAGCCAGATGCAAAACATCGGCAAGGCGAGTTCGGCCGGCATCGAACTCGATGTGCATGGTGACCTCGGCGCCTGGCGTTACGCGGCCAATTACGCGTACCTCGATCGACGCAACCACACCGGCAACGGCCAGATGCTGACCGACACGCCGCGCCACAAATTGTTCGCGACCCTCGACTGGCGCTTGGCCGATGCCTGGTCGGTCGGCGGCAGCGTCGACGGCATGACGCGCCGGTATTCGTCGAGCGACGGCAAACAGGTTGCGCCCGCGTTCGCGATCGCAAGCGTCAAAGGCAGTTGGCGCGCCACCGCCGCGCTCACCGTCGATGTCGGTGTGCGCAATGTCTTCGATCGTCTGTACTACCTGGCCGAAGGCTTCCCCGAAGAAGGCCGGACCTGGATCGCCAACGCCAACTACCGCTTCTGAGGACTTTGCCCATGGCTGCATTCGATATGCGACCGGCGAGCGCCATGCGCCGCCGCCTGCTCGGAGGGTTGGGCGCAGCGCTCGCCACTGCGGCCTTGGCGCCGCGTCGTGCCTTCGCGGGCGCGCCCACGCCCGTGGTCGTCATGACGAGTTATCAGACCGAACCGCTCGCGGTGTTCGAGCGCGCCTTCGAGCGTGCGCATCCTGAATACCGCTTGCAACTCGTCTGGCGCATGCCCGTGGACATCCTGCCCTGGTTGCGTAAACCCGACCATGGCGTCGATGTGTACTGGGGCGCGTCGCCGCGCACTTTCGCCACGCTCGCGGCCGAAGGCGCGTTCGCGCCGCTCTGGGCTTTTGGCGTACGCCAATATCGGCACATCGTCACCAACAGCCCGGGCATGTGGGCGCTGGCGACCGGGGTCGTCGCGTTGCAATCCGTCTTCTGGCTCTGGGCATTGCTCTGGGGCGGCTGGCTGGCGGTGGCCGTCGGCTACACGATCTCCGTGGTCGGTGGGGTTGCTTCCACGGTTGACCGCATGGTCGGCCTGCGCACGCCGGTCGCCCTGACCAGCACCGAGTTGGTGGGAAATCTCTATTCGACGCTCGCCACCCTGCGCTACCGCGGCGCCAATTTCGGCCGCATCTACGGCGCGATCTGCATCGGCATGGGGCTGGGCTGCTTCTTCGGCGCCTGGGTCGGCGGCCTGCTCGGGATCCTCCTCGTCTCGGTGCCGGTGCACTACCTCCACCTGCCCACCTCGGCGAACCTCTTCCTGATCGGTTCGTTCGGGGCCACCGCCGTGCTGCTGTATGCCGCCCCCCGGTCCGACCTCGCCCAGCCGCGCAACGTGGCCGGCGGGCACGTGGTGGGCGCGCTCGTCGGGGTCACCGCGCACCATGTCTTCGGCACCCACGTCGAGAGCGGCGGCGCCGTAGCCGTCGCCACCGCCATCGTGGCGATGCAGGCCACGCTCACGCTGCACCCTCCGGCTGGCGCCACGGCACTCATCGCTGTTCTGGGGCCCAAGAAGATCTACGACCTCGGGTACCGCTACGTGGTTACTCCCGTGCTGGTCTCGGTGGCCCTGATGATTGTCGTCGCCGTCCTGGTGAACAACCTGTCGCCCGACGAGCACCATCACTACCCCGTTAC
>CAXBRX010000160.1:0-7600 GCA_963977835.1 uncultured Derxia sp. | reverse complement strand
CAATACGGAAGATGGCCCTTGAAAGCCATAACCACAACCAATGATGCCAATAGCGCGGCCATCAAAATAAACGCGTGGATCATTGCGCATTTCTTCGGTGTAATCGATGGCGTTTTTGACCAGACCGGACACACCGCCATGATAGCAGGGTGAAGACAGGATAATGCCATCAGCTTGGCGCAGAGCCTCGATCATGTTGGGTTGATTGCAAATTGCGTGAATGATTTGTACGAGGTGGCTAAATGTTTGCATTCAAATTCACCAAAGCAAAAGAAACAAAAATACGGCAATAGGAATATCTTAATTGATAGCGGTTTAAATTCCTGTTGGGTTGATGTCGAATCTTGTAAAAAATTTAATGAAATCAGATCGGGTATAACACAATTTGGCGTGCCTCAGTTAGATGTCAACTTGCCTGGTGAATTCTACGAAATATTGGAAAATCACCGAGGATTGATGGCCGCAGAGGCGTATGAATGGCATTCAGATCGATGGCGTCGATTTCCTGCCGCAGCGAGGCGACTTCGGCGATCTGCTTGTCGAGTTCCGTGTTCTTTTGTTTGATGTACTCGTTCTTGGCCTGCTGGGCAACCACATAGCCCTGGATCACGCCGCCGATCAGCACCACCAGCAAGAAGGCAGCACCGGCGGTCAAGCCAGCCAGAACGAAGAAATCGCGCCGCCGCTGCGCACGCTTGAGCGCGCGGTGCGGCAATAGATTGATGGCGATCGTGCTCATCCGACGAACCTCCGCATGGCCAAGCCAGTGCAGGTCAGCAACGACGGCGCATCGGCGCGCAATTGCTTTTCACGCACGTCGGAATCGATCTCCATCCCCTTGAACGGGTTCACGATGCTTGTCGGCGTTTGCGCGCGGTTGGCGACCACATCGGCCAAACCATCGATCACGGCACATCCACCCGCCAGCATGATTTGATCAACCCGCCCATAAGGCGTGGACGTAAAGAAGAACTGCAAAGCGCGCGTGACTTCGAGCGCAACGTTTTCGATGAACGGCTGCAGCACGTCGCGGGCGTAGTTTTCGGGCAGATCCATCGAGCGCTTCTTGGCCTCGGCCTCGTCGAACGACAACCCGAATGCGCGCGAAATGTCTTGCGTCAGCTGATTGCCGCCGAAAGCCTGCTCGCGTTCGTAAATCGATTGGCCGTTGAGCAGCACCGAGATGCTGGTGGTGTTCGCACCGATATTGAATACGGCCACGATCATGTTGTCGCCGCCGTTGGGCATCATGCCGCGCAAGCGCTCGACCGCGGAGCGTGCCGCATACGACTCGACATCCATCACCAAGGGCTTCAAGCCGGCCGCTTGCGCTGCCGCCACACGATCCTCGACCTTTTCCTTGCGCGATGCAGCAATCAGCACTTCCACATCGCCGGGCGAGCTTGTCGCCGGACCGATGACCTGGAAATCCAGACTGACTTCATCGAGCGCGAACGGAATGTACTGATTGGCCTCGGACTCGACCTGAACCTCGAGCGCCTCTTCCGAGAGTCCATCGGGCAGGAAGATGCGCTTCGTGATGACCGCCGCGCTTGGCAGCGCCATCGCGACATTGCGAATCTTGGTGCCACTCTTTTTGTAGACCCGACGAACGGCTTCACTGACGGCTTCCATGTTTTCGATGTTGCCGTCCACGACCGAGCCCTTGGGCAGCGCCTCGATCGCGTACCGATTCAGTCGGTAATTCCCTTTGCCCGCCTCACCCAGCTCGACGAGCTTGACGCTGGTCGTGCTGATATCGAGCCCGACCACGGGCGGGCTCTTCGACGACAGCAGCGACCCGAAATCGAATGCCACGCGCACTCCCCAGCGAAAAAATGAAAAGTCAGGTTACAGCCTGGTGAAGGCGTTACAGCCTTGCAGGCGCCGTGCAAAAAAATCGTTGCAAACCGCGGGTTTATGAGGCAATACGCAGAAAGTACGTCAGATGCTAGCAACAAGGGTCGTTAAAAGTAAAGGAAATGACCGGCGTCACCTCGCTAGCGCGTTGCCAGGAACCCACGAATGCAAGGCCTTTCATGAGCGGTTATTCTGCCGCCACGCGAAAGGCTCCATAACGCAAAAATGCGACGTATTTCACGGTCCAGTTCGCGCGTTCCATAACCATCCCTGCGCGCTCGCGCGCGCCGACCCCTAGAACATGACCGCAGCTCCCGCTCCAACCGAACAGAACAACGCAACCGCTCCACGGCTACGCTGGTGGCTGCGTCTTGCCGCATGGGCCGCGGGCTTGGCGGGCGCCGCTGCGCTCTGCGCAATGCTGGTGCTGTCCTTGGCCCTGGCCCTCGCCTGGCCCAATCTGCCCTCGATCGACAGCCTGACCGACTATCGCCCAAAAGTGCCAATGCGGGTCTACACCGCCGACGGTTTCCTGATCGGTGAATTCGGCGAAGAGCGCCGCAACATCGTGCGCATCGGAGAATTTCCTACCGCGATGAAGCAGGCCATCCTGGCCGCCGAGGATGATCGGTTCTACCAGCACTCGGGCATCGATCTGTCGGGCATCGCGCGGGCGATGTTCGCCAATGTGGCCGCGGGCGGCACGCGCCAGGGCGCCTCGACGATCACCCAGCAGGTGGCGCGCAACTTCTTTTTGACGACCGACCGTTCGGGCTGGCGCGCCTATGTGCGCAAGGTGTACGAAATCCTGCTCGCCTTCAAGATCGAAGCCAATCTGAGCAAGGACCAGATCCTCGAGATCTACATGAACCAGATCTACCTCGGGCAGCGCGCATTCGGCTTCGGTCAGGCCGCCCAGGCCTACTTCGGCAAGAACGTGAAGGATCTGAGCATCGCCGAAGCGGCCATGCTCGCGGGCCTGCCCAAGGCGCCCTCGACCTTCAATCCGGTGGTCAATCCCAAGCGCGCAGCGATCCGGCAGAAATACGTGCTGGGCCGTATGCGCGACCTCGGCTACATCACCGAAGCGCAATACAACACGGCAGCCGCCGAGCAATTGCATGTTCAGCCCACGCCCAATGCTTACGCGACGCATGCCGACGATGTCGCCGAAATGGCGCGCATCGCTGCCTACGATCTTTGGAACGATGATGCGTACACGCGCGGACTCAACATCTACACGACCATTCTGAAGGCCGACCAGGACGCCGCCTACGACGCAGTGCGGCGCGGCGTCATCGATTACGACCGCCGTCATGGCTATCGCGGCCCCGAAGGCTTCGCCGACGTTCCGGCTGCAATCACCGAAGACTGGGTCGACGATGTGCTGGAGAAATACCCGGATGTCGAAGGCATGACGGCGGCGGTCGTGATCGAAGCCTCGCCCAAGCTGGTCAAGGTCATGCACGGCGGCGAAGTGGTCTCGATTTCCGACGCCGGCCTGAAATTCGCCGCGTCCGGTCTTGCCGCCAACGCACAACCCAAGCGCAAGATTCGTCCCGGCGCGGTGGTGCGCATCGGCGCGCTCGGCAACGGCTACGAGATCACCCAGGTGCCCGAGGTCGAATCGGCGTTCATCTCGCTCAATTCGCATGACGGCAGCGTGCGCGCACTGGTCGGCGGTTTCGATTTCAACCGCAATAAGTTCAATCATGTCACCCAGGCATGGCGCCAGCCGGGCTCGGGCTTCAAGCCTTTCATCTATTCCGCAGCGCTCGAAAAAGGCTTCTCGCCGAGCACCATCATCAATGACGAGCCGCTGACGGTCGACGCAGCGCTCACCGGTGGGCAAGCCTGGGAACCGAAGAATTACGACGGCACCTACGAAGGACCGATGTCGATGCGCACCGCATTGACCAAATCGAAGAACCTGGTCTCGGTACGCATCATCCAGGCCATCACGCCGAAGTACGCCCAGGACTACATCACGCGCTTCGGCTTCGATGCCGACAAACATCCGCCCTACCTGACGATGGCGCTCGGTGCAGGCTCGGTCACGCCCTGGCAGATGGCGACCGGCTACTCGGTGTTTTCCAACGGCGGCTATCGCATCAATCCGTACATCGTCGCCAAGATCACCGACACCAATGGCCGCGTGCTGGCCCAGGCCAAGCCGATCGAAGCCGGCGACGAGGCCAACCGCGTCATCGATGCACGCAATGCGTTCATCATGGACAGCATGCTGCGCGACGTCGCGCGCTACGGCACGGCGGCACGCGCGTCGTCGCTCAAGCATTCCGACGTAGCCGGCAAAACGGGCACCACCAACGATGCCATCGACGCCTGGTTCAACGGCTACCAGCCATCGATGGTCGCGATCGCGTGGATGGGCTACGACCAGCCCAAGAGCCTGGGCGACCGCGAAACTGGCGGCGGCGCAGCGCTGCCGATCTGGATCAACTACATGTCGAAGATCCTGCCCCAGTTCCCGATCACCGATCGCACGGTCCCGCCGGGCGTCGTCTCGGTCAACGGCGACTACTACTACGCCGAGAATCAGCCCGGCGAGGCCAAGGGCTCACTCGGCCTGGTCGACGGCGCGCCCGAGCAGCAGCAAAAGAAGCAGGAAGCGATCAAGAACGAGTTGTTCTAGGCGCGCAAGACGAGTGCGGCGCCGGCCTGCTGGCTGGCGTAGCGCGACAAGGCGTCGAACAATTCGGCGCCATTCTTGGTGTCGATCCAGCGCGTGCCATCCCAGCGGAAATGGAATCCGCCGGCACGCGCCGCGACCCACATCTCCTGCATCGGTTCCTGGCTGTTCACGATGATCTTCGAGCCGTCTTCGAACTCGATCGTCACCACATTGCCGGCGCGGCTGGCTTCGATGTCGATATCGCCGTTGTCACCGATATTGCCGACGGCATCTTCGAGGGTGCGCAAAACGGCGTCGGCGCGGGCCAGGAATTCACTAGGGGTCATGCTAGACTCGATCGAGAGGTGGGAATGATGCGTGCGTTACTGGTTTTGATTCTATCGGGAAGCTTGATCGCTTGCGGCCAACGCGCTCCGCTCGTGATGCCGACCGCGCCGCAAAAGCCCAGCGTGGCCCGCCCTGCAACGGTGCCGGCCACCCCGACCGCAACGGCCCCCGCCTCGACCGCCACCGCTTCGTCGCCCGCCGCGCCCGCCGAAGCGGCGCCGTCCGACTCCAACAGTCCACGCCGATGACCCCATTTGCCTTTCACGACGGTGTTTTACACGCCGAAGGCGTCGCGCTGCCCGAAATCGCTGAACGTTTCGGCACGCCGACCTATGTTTATTCCAAGAACGCGATCCGCGAAGCCTTTGCGGCCTACACCGAGGCCTTGCGCGGCCGCGCGTCTTTGGTCTGCTACGCGATGAAGGCGAACGGCAATCTGTCGGTGCTGCGCACGCTGGCCGATGCCGGCGCCGGCTTCGACATCGTCTCGGGGGGTGAGCTCGCGCGCGTGCTCGCCGCAGGCGGCGATCCGGCCAAAGTCGTGTTCTCTGGCGTCGGCAAGACCGAAGGCGAAATCGAGCAAGCGCTGCGCGCCGGCATCCTGTGCTTCAACATCGAATCGACCAACGAACTCGCGCGCATCGATGCCGTCGCCGGACGGCTGGGCCTGTGCGCGCCGATCTCGGTGCGCGTCAATCCCGATGTCGATGCCAAGACGCATCCCTACATTTCCACCGGACTCAAGGGCAACAAGTTCGGCGTCGCCTATGTCGACACGCGCGCGCTCTACCGCGCCGCGGCGAAGCGCGCGCATGTGCGCATCGTCGGCATCGACTTCCACATCGGCTCGCAGATCACCGAGATTTCGCCGTATGTCGACGCCGTCGACCGCCTGCTCGATCTGGTCGATCAACTGGCCGAGGACGGCATCGCCTTGCACCACATCGATCTCGGCGGCGGCTTGGGCATCACCTACCGCGACGAAACCCCGCCGCCGATCGCAGCGCTCATTGATGCCGTGCTCGCCCGCATCGACGCGCGCGGCCATGGCGACAAGACCATCTTGTTCGAGCCCGGCCGCAGCATCGTCGGCACCGCAGGGATCCTGCTGACCCGCATCGAGTTCCTCAAACACGGCGAAACCAAGAATTTCGCGATCGTCGATGCGGCGATGAACGACATGGCGCGTCCGGCGATGTACGAAGCCTGGATGGGCGTGCAGCCGGTTCAGGTACGTCAGATCGCCGCCCAAACCTACGATGTGGTCGGACCGATCTGCGAATCGGGCGATTGGCTGGCACGCGATCGCGCGCTGTGCGTCGCCGAAGGCGACCTGCTCGCGATCACGAGCGCCGGTGCCTACGGCATGAGCATGGCGAGCAATTACAACTCGCGCGGCCGTGCGGCCGAGGTGATGGTCGACGGCACCCGTGCCTTTGAAATCCGCCGCCGCGAGACCGTGCAAGACCTGTACGCACACGAACTGCCGCCCGCGAGCTGAAACGCCTGACCATGCCCGGCGCCGTGTCGTCCACGCGCGGCCTGGTCGCCGCCTTCAGCTCGACTTTTTTCGAGTTGGTCGGCTTCTTCATGCTGCTGCCCTTGCTGCAACTGACGCTGACCGCACGCGGCGTCGGCGCGAGCGGGGTCGGCCTGTTCACCGCGCTCGATTGGCTCGGCATCTTCATCGTGACGCCGCTCGCCGGACGGCTTGCGCGCTTCTTGGGCGAGCGCCGGAGTTTCTGGCTGTCTGGCGCCTTGCCCTTGGTCTGCGCGCTGGGCTTCGTGCTCACCGACGCGATCTGGTGGTGGAGCGTGTTGTTCTTCGTGGCCGGCATGGCCTCGGGCCTGCGCTGGATCGTCGGCGAAGCCTTGGTCGCGCAATGCGCGCCCGAGCGCTACCGCGGTCGCATCGTGGGCCTGTTCCAGACCATGATCGGCGTGACCTTCATGATCGGCCCGGGCGTGCTCGTCCTGGTTGGCACCCAGGGCACGCAGCCGTTCGTCGTCGTCATCGCCTTGCTCGCGCTCGGCGTCGCTTGTTCGCTCGCCCTGCCAGCCACGATGCGATCCGCCACCGACGAAGATCATGTCCCGCATGCCGGCGTGCGCACGGCATTGCGCGCCGCGCCATCGGTGATGGCGGCCGGATTCGTCGGCGGACTGTTCGAAGTCGGCCTGACCGGCTTGCTGCCGGTGCTGGGTTTGTCGATCGGCTTCGACAATGCCGCGGCCACTTTGCTGATCACCGTCAGCGGCATCGGCAGCGCCGTGCTCATGCTGCCGGCCGGCGCATTGGCTGATCGCTTCGACCGCAACCGCATCGCGGTCGTGCTCACGGTCCTGCTGCTGGCCAGCAGCCTGGTTTCAGCCGCCTTGCCCGATTGGCCATGGTTGGCCTGGCCGCTGGTCTTCGTCTGGGGCGGGCTGGGTGGCGCGCTCTACACCATCGCCATGGTTTCGCTCGGCATGCGCTTTCGCGGCCCGGCCCTGGTCGATCGCGCTGCGGTGCTGGTGATGACCTACACCCTCGGCGGCATCCTCGCGCCGCCTTTGGGCGGTCTCGCGCTCGATTACGCGCCGCGTTGGGGCTTCACCGCCTTGTTCACCTTGATTGCCGGTTTGGGTTTGGTGCTGTTGCTCGGCGCGCTGCGTCGCGAGGCACGCGGCAACGCTGGGGCCGCGTAAAGCACCGCACCGACGCTTCCGTCAACGCGACCGCATCGCCAGTCGCGCGAACCAGTCCTGCCCCCAACGCCA
>CAXBRX010000159.1:0-7642 GCA_963977835.1 uncultured Derxia sp. | reverse complement strand
CATGGCCGACGTAGTCCGCGCCGAGCGCGACGGCCTCGAATTCCTCGTCCGACGAGACTTCCCACAAAAAGGCCAGATCGATCGATTCGGCCATGGCCTGCGCATCGCGCATCAGATCGGCCGGCGCGGGCTGGGCGAATTGATAAACAACGTTCGACGCCTTGATCTTGGCGCGACGTCCCGTGGGCAATTCGACCTGATAACTCGTCGGCGCAGGCGTACCTGTTGCGTCGAGAATCGAGCCGACTTTGAACCCGCCATCTTCTTCAAAAAAAAGGTGCATGCGGCGCTACAATGAGTTTTGATGATTTTACCGTGTTGCCCGATACCACTGCGGCTCAAAGCATGAATTTTCATTCTTTTGTAGCAAGGCTGTGGAGCCTGGCTGCCTTGGGCTTGCTGGGACTCACCGCCACCGGGGCCGGTGCCGCCGCCCCGGCGCATGAAGCCGTGATCCAGGCCGTCGCCGATACGCCAAGCAACCGAGCCTACACCGTCTGCGTGAAACAACGCGCCGCGGGCGATGGCCAATGCGTCTGGACCTTGCGCGTGGAAGAAGACGTCGCCGGCGCGCTGATGTCGCGTCCGTTCGCGGCGCTCGCCTCCGATGACGGCCTGCGTGTGGCCGTCGTGCTGCGCAAAAAGCGCAATGACCGCGTCATCGACGAGTTGTGGCGCTATCACCAACAAATGAACCCGGACATGGCGGTGCCGGGCACGCCGTCGAATCGGGCGCTGGTCACGCGCTCGCGCCTGATCGCCACCGGCTACCCGCTCAGTTATTCGGGCAACCTCGCGCTCAATCGTTTCGTCGTCAACGACGGCCGCAAACTGCAAGCCATCGACGACCGCGGCAATACGCTAGCCACCTTGTACGAGGCCGAGCGCGGCCGCAGCCTCGATCTGGTCGCGCGCCGCGGCGCCTTGAGCGGCTATACCGAAGGCACCGACGGCAATTTCCAGCGCCTTGTCATCGCCGATCTCGACGGCCTCGATGTCCAGACCTATGCCACCCACGGCATCGACCAGCGCAATGAAATCGCCTGGAACCTCGAACGCGCCTGGGTCGCGACCACCGATTTTCCGGCCACCGACACCGCGGCCTTGCAAGCGCGCGAGCATGTAGGCACGCCGACCACGCTGCGCGTGACCGACCTCGCGTTTCATCGCGCCGTGTTCCAGGCCACGCGCGCCAACGGGCCGATGCAGCCCGCCTGGGCCGATGCCGACACCCTGGTCTGGCGCACCGACGACACCCATACGCAATCCCAGCAATTCGACGAACACGCCGAAGTCCGCTTGTTGCAGGCGACCATCCGCGCCCAGGGCGATCGCTTGATGTTCCTGCCTTGTCGCGAACGCAATGTGCTGTTGATCGACGATGCCGCCTCAGCCCCCGAAGCCATCACGGCGCTGCGCCAGCAACTCGCGCGCACCGACCATGTCTTCATCGAAGCCTTCGGCGTGCGCGCAGGCGGCGGGGTCGCGCTCGACACCCTGGTCCAGACCGGCACCGATCAAAACGGCTGCCAGTTGCGCGCCGACCGCGCCTTGCTCGAAGCGGGCGGCAGCAATCCCGAGTGGAAGCTCGCCTTGACGCCCGACGGTGTGAAGCTCGACGTTGCCGGTCAACCTTCGCTGCAAGCGCGCGGCGCGCATCTGCGCCGGCTCGACGCCAAACGCGCCGTCACCGTGCGCAGCCCCGGGTTCGATCTCGACCTCACCGCGACCCCGCAAGCCTGCCGCGACCCGGCCACCGGCATGACCCAGGGCTGGCGCGCAACCCTCAAATACGGCGCGCCCAATCAGCCCGCGCGCGAATTGCGCGGTTGCGCCCGCGTACTCTTCCCCGGGATCGACGCAGCCCGCAGCAACGCAATGCGCTGACGGCGCACGCCGGCCGCGCTCCCTGTGTCACCGCCCACGAACCGAGAGGTGTCAATGAAAGTCCTGATCGCCGTCGACGGCAGCCCCTACACGGCCAAGGCCGTCGACTATCTCATCACGCACAAGGAAGCCTTCGGCAGCTTGCCCGAGCTGGCTTGCATCCATGTCTCGACGCCCTTGCCTTTGCGTGCGGCGCGCGCGGTCGGCAAGGACATCACCGACGGCTATTACGCCGAGGAAGCGCAACGCGCGACCGACAAGGCGCTCAAGACGCTCGATCAGGCGGGATTGCCGGCCAAGTTGATCGCCAAACGCGGTGATGCCGGCGAGGAGATCGCGCGCGCCGCCGACAAAGGCGGCTACGACATGATCGTCATGGGCTCGCACGGCCATGGCGCGCTGGGCAGCCTCGTGATGGGCTCGGTCGCCACCCGCGTGCTCGCGAGTTGCAAGGTGCCGGTGCTGCTGATCCGCTGATCCGCCAAGCCCCGGCCGCAGCGCTCAATCCTGCGCCACGTCCTCGACCCGGCCGCCCGCCACCTCGAACAAGCGCGCGGGTGCGATCGGAAAAACGCTGTGCGGATGCCCGGCCGCGCCCCAGACCACGTCGTAGCGCGCAAGGCTGCGATCGAGCAGCACCAACAAAGGCATGGCATGGCCGAGCGGCGGAATGCCCCCGATCGCGTAACCGGTCTGTTCGCGCACGAAATCAGGCGCCGCGCGTTCGATCTTTTCGCCGATCAAGGCCGCCACCTTGCGTTCATCGACGCGATTGCTGCCGCTGGCAATCACCAGCACCGCACGGCCGCTTTCGCGAGCGCGAAAGACCAGGCTTTTGGCGATCTGTCCGAGCTCGACACCCAGGGCGTCGGCCGCCTGCTGCGAAGTGCGCGCCGCATCGGCCAGCATGACGACCTGCACCTCGACCCCGGCCTCGTGCAGCGCGCGCTGCACTTTTTGCACCGAGGCCGGCAGATCGGCGAAATCAGGCGTGTTCATGCCACCAGTCCGCCGCTGACTTCGAGCACCGCGCCGTTGATGTAGCTCGCTTCGTCGCTCGCGAGGAAGGCATAGACATTCGCCAGTTCCTCGGGCTGGCCCAGGCGCTTCAAGGGCACGCGGTTTTCCATTTCCGTCAGCACCTTCTCGGGAATGGTGTCGAGGATGTGGGTCGCGACGAACCCCGGGCAGACCGCGTTGACACGCACACCCTTGGGGCCGAGCTCGCGCGCCCAGGTCTTGGCGAAGGCGATCACGCCGGCCTTGGTTGCCGCGTAATTGGTCTGGCCGAAATTGCCATAGATACCGACCACGCTCGACGCATTGACGATCGCGCCCGAACCTTGTTCGATCATCTGATCGGCCACGGCCTGGGTGCAATTGAACGTGCCCTTGAGGTTGACCGCGACCACCTTGTCGAATTGCGCTTCGGTCATCTTGACCAGACGTGCATCCTGGGTGATGCCGGCATTGTTGATCAGCACATCGATGCGGCCATAGGCTTCCTTGACCTTCGCCACCATCGCGTCGACATCCTCGCGCCGGGTCACGTCGACGACGAAGCCGCGCGCCTGTGCGCCCAGGGCGAGCAATTCCTGCACGGCCGCATCGACCTGATCGGCGCGCAGATCGCAAACGATGACGATGGCACCTTCACGCGCGAATTTGCGTGCGGTGGCGAGGCCAATCCCATTGGCCGCGCCGGTGATGATGCTGACCTTTGCGTTGAGTCTCACTGCGTTTTCTCCAGAGGAAATGGGTCCGTGCAAAATGCGAGGACCTCTTCGATGTGTTGTTCGAAATCGGACAGCCCGTGGTCGGACCCCGGAATGACTTTCATGCGCGCGCCGGTGTACTTCTTGACCATCTCGCGCCAATCGAGCAATTCGTCGCCGGTGGCGGCCACGAGAAAATAGCGCTGCGCTTGCGTGATGGCCGGCACCGCGATCGCCTGCAATTGATCGATGTATTCGGCCTTGAATTCGAATTGCTGGCTCGGGTCGTGGAACATGGTCTGCGTGCCGACGTACAAACCCAGGTCGCGCGCGGCGAAGATGCCCGGGTTGAGCAGCACGGCGCGGCAGCCCAGCCGTTCGGCCACCCAGGTCGCGTAATAACCGCCGAGCGACGAGCCGATCAGGCTCAAGGAGCGCGGGTCGATCCCGGCGCACAACTGTTCGATTTGAGCGATCGCGCGCGCCGGCGCGACATCGAGCGCGGGCGCTGAGAATGCGTCCGCGAGGCCGCGCGCCGCAAGACGCTCGCCGAGCAGCCGCGCCTTGAACGAATCGGGCGACGACCGAAATCCGTGCAGGTAGACGATCTTCATCCTTGTTCCTTGGCGCGCTCAGCCAGCGCATCGAGTAATTTCTGGTGGACGCCGCCGAAGCCGCCGTTGCTCATGACGAGTACCGAATCGCCGGGCCGCGCGTCGCGCACCACTGCAGCCACGAGTTCGGGCAAAGCATCGAAAGCGCGCGCTTGCGCGCCGAGCGGCGCGAGCGCGCCGGCCAGATCCCAATCGAGCCGGTCTTTGCCCGCCTGCGCGCCATACCCGTAAACGAGGTCGGCGCCGCGCAAGGCCTCGGGCAATTGCGCTTTCATCACACCGAGCTTCATGGTGTTCGAGCGCGGCTCGACGACCGCGAGGATGCGTGCGCTGCCGACCACGCGCCGCAGTCCATCGATGGTGGTTGCGATCGCTGTCGGGTGATGCGCGAAGTCGTCGTAGACGCGCACGCCGTCCTGGGTGCCGCGCAATTCCATGCGGCGCTTGACCGAGGCAAACCGCGACAAGGCGTCGATGGCCTGAGCCGGCGGCACGCCCACATGGCGCGCAGCGGCAATCGCGGCGAGCGCATTGAGGCGGTTGTGGCGGCCTTGCAAGGCGCCGGCCAGCACGGCGGGCGCCAAGGCGCCGCAGGCGTTGCCCCCATGCAGCACCTGCGCACCGGCCTCGTTTTCAGCCAATGTCCAATCGGCGTCGATGCCGAAGCGCTCGACTTCCGACCAGCAGCCGCGCGCGAGCACACGCGCGAGCGCCGGATCGTCGCCGTTGACGATCAGCCGGCCGATGCCGGGCACCGTGCGCACCAGATGATGGAACTGGGTTTCGATCGCGCCGAGGTCGGGAAAGATGTCCGCATGATCGAATTCGAGGTTGTTCAAGATGGCCGTCTTGGGCCGGTAATGAACAAACTTGCTGCGCTTGTCGAAGAACGCGGTGTCGTATTCGTCGGCCTCGATGACGAAAAACTCCGACGGCTTGGCGCCGTGCAAACGGGCCGAGATTTCAAAATTGCGCGGCACGCCGCCGATCAGGAAGCCCGGTGCATAGCCGGCATCTTCGAGGATCCAGGCCAGCATCGACGAGGTGGTGGTCTTGCCATGGGTGCCGGCCACCGCCAACACCCAGCGGCCGGCCAGGATGTGCTCGGCGACCCATTGCGGCCCGCTGGTGTACGGCAGACCGCGATCGAGGATGGCCTCCATCAGCGGATTGCCGCGCGTCACCACATTGCCGATCACATATAGATCCGGCTTGAGCGCGAGTTGCGCCGGGTCCCAACCCTGGATGAGTTCGATGCCTTGGGCTTCGAGCTGGGTGCTCATGGGCGGATAGACGTTGGCGTCGCATCCGGTGACCCGGTGACCCGCCTGGCGGGCGAGCACGGCGACGCCGCCCATGAAGGTGCCGCAAATGCCAAGAATATGGATGTGCATAGAAAGGCGAACGAGCGCGTCGGCGTGAATGCGCAAAGATCGCGGGCCGACCCGTTTGGGCGATTCTAGCGAAGCGCTGCAATGCAACCCCGGGCGCCCCCGTTCCGATACCATCTGCCCATGGGCAATGCTCCAAATCCGCGTATCCGGGAAGAGATTGCGGCCGCCGCCGCGCGTTTGGTGGCCGAATCGGGTCTCGATTACGCCTCCGCCAAGCGCAAGGCGGCGCGCGAAGTGGCCGGCGCCGCGCGGATCGCCCAGGATCTCCTGCCCGACAACGATGAAATCGAAGCGGCCTTGCGCGAATACCAGCGCTTGTTCCAGGCCGACACCCAGCCCGCGCACCTGCTGCAATTGCGCCGGACCGCCCTCGCCGTGATGGAACTTCTGCCCCAGTACGATCTCTATCTGGTCGGCGCGGCGGCCAACGGCACCGCGGGCGAGCATTCCGAGCTTTACCTGCAGTGCTACATCGAGTCGAGCAAGGACTTGCACATCGACCTGCTCAATGCCGGCGTCGATGCCGATGCGGACGAAATCTCCAATCCGTTCGGGCGCGGCCGGGTCGAACGGGTCTGTTTTCTCTACCGCGGCGAAGGCGTGAACATCACTTGTTATCCGCCGAACAAAGCACGCCAGATCGGCGAACAAGTGGGCGAACGCCTCGATTACACCGGCCTGGTCGACCTGCTCGAAGCCGACACCCCAGACGAAGGCGCAGAACCGCATGAACAGCTCTGACACCACCCGACGACGCATGGCCTTCACCGCGGTCGGCCTGGCAGCCGTCGCGGGCGGCATTTTTGTCGGCCGGCGCTTTTTCGCGAGCCCCGACACGCCGGCACCGGCCTCGGCGCGCGGCGCAGCCGCCTTGTTTGCCGCCACCCTGCCCGATGCGAGCGGGGTCGCGACCCCGCTCGCGCGCTGGCAAGGGCAACCGCTGGTGCTCAATTTCTGGGCCACCTGGTGCGCTCCATGCGTCGCCGAAATGCCCGATCTGCAAAAACTGTTCGAGGCCTACCAAGCGCGCGGCGTCGGCTTCGTCGGCATCGGCATCGACAAGGCCGAGGCCATCGCCGAGTTCGCGACCCGGGTCGGCGTGACCTATCCTTTGCTCGTCGGCGGCTATTCCGGGACCGATCTGGCGCGCGATTTCGGCAATGCCAATGGCAGCCTGCCTTTCACGGTGGTCCTGAACCGAAATGGCGGCGTCGCGGCCACGCAATTGGGCCGGATTCGCGCTGAAAACCTGCGCTCGATCATCGATTCGGTTCTTGCGTGAATAGACAGTTCGCCGAAATTCGAGGCACAATCGCGGCCCTTGAAACCCGAAGCCTGCATTGGCGCCTGACAGACGCCAATCAGGAACACGTGCGATGGCAACACACCTGCTCGTCTTGCACGGTCCGAACCTGAATCTGCTCGGCACCCGCGAGCCAGACATCTACGGATCGAAGACACTGGACCAGATCAATGCAGATCTGGGCGCAATCGCAGCAAATGCCGGCGTGAAGCTGGAATCTTTCCAGAGCAACCATGAAGGCGCCCTGATCGACCGCGTGCAAGCCGCAAAGCGCGACGGCGTCGACTTCATTGTCATCAATCCCGGCGGATTCACCCATACCAGCGTCGCCTTGCGCGATGCCTTGCTGGGTGTGGCCCTGCCTTTCGTCGAAGTGCACTTGTCCAATGTGCATGCGCGCGAGGACTTTCGCCGCCATTCCTATTTCTCCGATGTCGCCGTGGGCGTCATCGCGGGACTCGGCACCGCCGGCTACGATGCCGCAGTGCGCTTTGCGATTTCAAGATAATCGCTACAATTAGTCGCTATAGGCCTATCTTAGGCATAGTTGACGCGACTTAAGAACAGTAAGGAAGCACGTCCATGGATCTTCGCAAGCTCAAAACCCTGATCGATCTGGTCTCGGAGTCCGGCATCTCGGAACTCGAAGTGACCGAACCCGAAGGCAAGGTCCGCATCGTCAAGACGGCGCCGCAAGCCGCGATGATCGCCGCGCCCATGGCCGCGCCG
>CAXBRX010000158.1:0-7654 GCA_963977835.1 uncultured Derxia sp. | reverse complement strand
TTGCCGCGGCCGCCGGCGTGGATCTGGGCCTTGACGACCCAGACCGGGCCGCCCAGGGTTTCGGCGGCCTTGACCGCCTCGTCGACCGTGAAGCAGGGAATGCCGCGCGGTACCGGTACACCGTACTTACGCAGGATCTCCTTGCCCTGATATTCGTGAATCTTCATGCGCGCTCCTCGCTTCTCGCTTTAGTGGCTAGGGTGGAAAAACTCAGGCACGTTTGGCGTGCCATTTCGGGTAATAGATTCTGACCGCCTCGCCATCGCTCTTGAGCGCATGGCAGGCATCGAGCTCGAACGGACGCCGTTCGCCGCTCGCAAGCTGGTCAGGATGGAAAACAGCGCCGGCAAAGGCTTGGATCGCGGCGGTCGGCAACACGCTCGTCAATTCGGTCAGGTGGGTGCAGCCTTGCACACCGCCCAAACGCTCCTTGACGCCCGCGCGAAAACCTTTGACCAGATTCAGGCCAACCAGCTTGGTGTAATCGGGTTCGATGCTGCCGCAATGGCCGGGATACGGATGGGCTGCAGAAAGCGCCTCGACCGCGATCACGTTGAAGGCGATGTCGATGGTGACCCGCAAATGCATTTCATGCACCGGGTTGCCCGCCTGGCGTACGCCGGACAGCAATTGGACATCGTGATCCTTGACATCGGTGAGCACCGCTTCAAGGTCCCACAATCCATCGTCTCGGGCGTAAGCCTCGACACGCATGGCGCGGGTATGCATCCGCTTGCGCGGGGCGGCCGGTGGATTCATCGGCATGTGGTCCTCGGCGCACAACCTGTCGTGGTGGACACTTCGTGTCCGGCCGCGGCGCTCTTGCGCCGGTTCAACGATTGCGCGGAAACAATTCCTGATCTGGTTTCCAGCCGCACGGACTTCCGGCGGCCTCTTTGGTGCAGTGCAAAAGGATAACACGGTCGTGTTGGAAGTCTGCTAGGGATTTCACTCCCGACCGGTCACTGCACCTCGGAACCCGGACATTACCGCAGGAGGCCCCCATTGCGCACGCGCTCAGGAAGTGCTGGGTGTACGACACCATCGGTGGCCAGACTGCGTTTGGCCTGGGCCGCGGCGATGGTCGCAGGGCACGCACCGCCGTTCACATAGCCGAGCGCCTGGCCGAGCACCGCCTCGTTCGTGGCGCCGAGCGGGTGATCGAGATCGTCGAGCACCGTCGAGCAGGCCGGCGCGATGCCGCTGAAATACCCGCCGTTGCCGGCCGCGTTGGTGGTCTCGAACACGATGGGCGCGAACATCTGGCTGCAATTGACCACCGGAATCTGCCCGACCGGCTTGCCGTAAGTCAGCGATCCGAGCTGAACCACCGTCATGTACGGCTTGAGCGCATTGATGACGAGTTCGCTCGCCGACGCGGTCCGGCCGCTGGTGAGCACGAAGACGCGCGGCAAGGACAATTGCGTGTCGCTGCCGACACCGACGAAGGCATCGCTGTAATTGGAGGCCGAATTCTTCGCGTTGAAGTAATAGCGCACGAAGGTATTGCCGGTGCTGACGCGATTGCCGGCGATCATCGCCGACAACTCGTTGGCCATGCTCACATAACCGCCGCCGTTGTAGCGCAGGTCGAGCACCAGATCGTTGATGCCGGCTTGCTGGAAATTGTGGAGGGCGCTGCGCAAGGCCGGCATGGTCGTGTTGGGCGCGAGAAACTGATTGAGCACCAGATAGCCGACCTTGCTGCCGTTTGCGGCCGTCAGCGTCTGGGACTCGAACACCGCGTCATGGGTGACCGTCGCTGCCGTCAAGGACACGGTGTAGGACGTGCTGGCGCCGGTCGCGCGCAATTCGAGGGTGATCGGCGTGCCGGTCTGCGTGGGGTACAACAAATCGAGGACCGCCTGGCTCGACGGGGTCGCACCGTTGACCGTCACCAGCGCATCGCCACGCATGACGCCGGCCGCGGCTGCAGGCGAGTTGGCATCGACATAGGCCACGCGGATCGGACCCGGATCGCTGGCGGAACTTGCGTAGGCCGGATCGTTCTTCCAGTAGATGCCGTAGCCGATCTCCTGGCCGGACTGGAACAACGCCTGATATTCCTGCTCGCTGAGCGTGAAGCTGTAATGGTCGGTCGGCACCCAGCGCAAGGCCTCGAAATAATCGGCGACGCTCGCGTATTGCGCCGGATCGGCGCTCGGCATGTTGTCGGTCCAGTAATAGGCGCCGCGCATGTATTGGCCGAGCCAGGATTTTTGCGCGTCGACGGACCCACATTGCGAAGCCGACATCGGTGTCGGCTGCAGCAGACTCGATTCGAGCGTATTGCCGCCACCACCGCAACCGCCGAGGATGGCCAGCGTCAGGCCGACGGCCGCCAGTGCAACCTTGCGCAGCAAGCGACGCTGCATTGATGCAAGCACCATGGTCTCTCCCTTGTAGCCGAGCGGCGTCTGCGCAAACCCGGCGCTGGGCATCATAGCGCGACTATTCGTCGTCGCCGCCCACCACGCGCCGGATCACATCGGCCGAAAAACCGCGCGCGGCCAGAAAGCGCATTTGCCGTGCGCGCGCCTGGGCATCGAGCGGCGGTTCGCCGAAGCGTTTTTGCCATACCGCTCGGGCGCGCTCGAATTCGGAAGCACGCAATTGAGCGACCTGCTCGGCGATCAATTCAGGCGCGAGTTGATGGGATTTGAGTTCTTGCTTGACGCGCGCAACGCCGAAGCGCTCGGCGCGCCGGTGCGCGAGCGATTCGGCGAAGCGCGCATTCGACAACAGCTTGGCGGCTTCGAGCGTGTCGAGCACGGCGTCGAGTTGCTCGGCCGATTCCGCATGCGGCCGCAATTTGCGGGCGAGTTCGAGGCGGCTGTATTCGCGACGGGCGAGCGCGGCAAGCGCCCGCCCTTTGAGCGACAGCGGCGGAGATTGCGCCATCGCGGTGTTCCTTCAGCGACCGGCCTCAGTCCTTGGCCGGCTTGTCGGCGTTCTTGTCGGCCTTCGCATCGCCCTTGCCGGCCGGCTTTTCAGCCGCCGCCACGCCCGCTGCCGCCAAGGAGATGCCCAGCTTTTCGCGGATCTTGTTTTCGATCTCGAAAGCGAGCGCCGGATTGGCTTTGAGAAATTCGCGCGCGTTGTCCTTGCCTTGGCCGATCTTGTCGCCGTTGTAGGCATACCAGGCGCCGGATTTGTCGACGATGTTGAGGTTCGATCCCAGATCGAGCACCTCGCCTTCGCGCGACGTGCCCTCGCCGTAAAGGATGTCGAAATCGGCTTGCTTGAACGGCGGCGCGACCTTGTTCTTGACCACTTTGACCTTGGTCTCATTGCCGATGACTTCGTCGCCCTTCTTGATGCTGCCGACGCGGCGGATGTCCAGGCGCACCGAGGCGTAGAACTTGAGCGCGTTGCCGCCGGTCGTGGTTTCGGGGTTGCCGAACATCACGCCGATCTTCATGCGGATCTGGTTGATGAAGATGACCAGGCAGTTGGTGCGCTTGATGGTGCCGGTGAGCTTGCGCAGCGCCTGGCTCATGAGGCGCGCCTGCAGACCGGGCAGCGAATCGCCCATCTCGCCTTCGATTTCGGCCTTGGGCGTGAGCGCCGCGACCGAGTCGATGACGATCAGATCGACCGCGCCCGAGCGCACCAGGGCGTCGGCGATTTCGAGCGCCTGCTCGCCGGTGTCGGGTTGCGAAATCAGGAGGTCTTGCAAATTGACGCCGAGCTTTTGCGCGTATTGCACATCCAGCGCATGTTCGGCATCGATGAAGGCAGCCGTCCCGCCGATCTTTTGCATCTCGGCGATGACTTGCAGGGTCAGCGTGGTCTTGCCCGAAGACTCAGGGCCGTAGATCTCGACGACACGTCCGCGCGGCAGACCGCCAACGCCCAAGGCGATGTCCAGGCCCAAGGACCCGGTGGAAACGACCTGGATGTCTTCGGCGACTTCGCCGTCGGCCATGCGCATGATGCTGCCCTTGCCGAATTGTTTTTCGATCTGGGCGAGGGCCGATGCGAGGGCTTTGGCTTTTTCGGACGAACCGGTGGCTGCGTTCATGGCAATACTCTCCTGTGCAATCCCGACGGGCCGCATTCCATTCAGGCGGAAAGCTGGCTAGGCCGGGCAACGTGAAAGCTGATCGGAACAAGGTTGAACGCTGGACCGATCAGCACCTGGGCGCGGATGATGCCCGGAACTACTGGATAAATCAACAGTGAGGCCGCAACGCTGCGGCCCGCCCGAGGCTCAGGCGAAGGCGCGCATGGCCGCGGGCACGGCGATCAGGCCCCAGACGATGGCGGTGAGGGTCAGCGCCAAAAAGACCGCGGCACTGCCGAAATCCTTGGCGCGGCGGCTCAGATCGTGCTGGGCGAGCGAAATGCGGTCGACCACCGCTTCGAGCGCGGAATTGAGGATTTCGACGATCAGCACGATGAACAACACGCCGATCAACAAGGCTCGTTCGGTCAGTGTCACGGGCAGCCACAAGGCGGCCGGCAGCAGCACCGCGAGCAGCATCAATTCCTGCCGGAACGCGGCCTCGACCCGGATCGCTTCGCGCAAGCCGTTGTAGGAATAGCGCAAGGCATTGATCAGGCGCCGCGGCCCACCCAGGCTTTTGTGCGCGGACTCGCCGTCGGCGCGTGCATCGGCGTTGGGAGGAAGGATAGGCTGCGGACGCTCGGTCATGGGGTCGGCTCTAGGGTCGAGGGGGCGCCAACATACCGCAACTTGATGGCAACCGGCATCACGCGAAATCGCCGGGCGGTTCGCTCGCCAGTTCGGCCAGCCGACGCAAGGCAAAGGCCGCGGCGGCGGCACGCACCGCGGCGCGGTCGCCCTCGAAATGTTGCAACACCGATTCGATCTGCCCATCGCGCACCGCGAAGCCGAACCAGACCGTGCCCACGGGTTTGTCGGGCGAACCGCCGCTCGGGCCTGCAACCCCGCTGACCGCCACCGTCACATCGGCCACCGAATGCGCAAGTGCGCCCGCGGCCATTTCCTCGACGGTCTGCGCCGACACCGCGCCGTGTTCGGCCAGCGTTTCGGCGCGCACGCCCAGGCTGTCGATCTTGGCCGCGTTCGAATAGGTGACGAAACCGCGCTCGAACCAGACCGAGGAGCCGCCGATTTCGGTCAATTGCTGGGCGATCAGGCCACCGGTGCAGCTTTCGGCCGTCGCGACCATCCAGCCGCGCGCGAGCAAGGCGCCGCAAGCGCGTTCACATGCCAACCGCAATTCGGATGCGCTCATGCCAGACTCCTCCTCGCCTTCAGCCCAGCACCCTCTTGGCCACAGCCAGCACGAGCAAGGCAAAAAACGCTGCGATCACGTCGTCGGCCATCACGCCGAAACCGTTCTTGTGCCGACGCTCGAAGCCGCGGATCGGCGGCGGCTTGGTCACGTCGAACAAACGGAACAAGGCAAACGCCGCCAATTGCCACCAGAAGGTGCGCGGCACGAGCGACAACACCAGGACGATGGCGACGATTTCGTCCCAGACCATCGCGCCATGATCGGCGACGCCGAGGTCGGCGCCCGTGCGATGGCAAGCCACCACGCCGATCGCGAAAGCCACGACGAGTCCGACCACGATCACCCAAGGCTGGTTCCAAGCGCTCCAGCGCGCCAACCAAACGTCGAACAACAACCAGCCGAACAACGTGCCGAACGTGCCGGGCGCACGCGGCGCCAGCCCGCTGCCGAAACCAAAGGCCAGCAGATGGGCGGGATGCGCGAGCATGAAGCGTGCATTGGCGCGCGGTATGGCGAGCACCGCCTCGGCGGCGGAGCTGGCATCGGGCGCAGCAGCACCCGCATCAGGAACCGCGGCGTTGCGCTCTTCAGAGTCGGAATTCATGCGCGCATTGTATCGGCCGCCCACCAGGCGCCGGCAGCACACCGCTCAGGCGAAATGGTCGTAGCCGTGTACCGCGACCGCGACCGCCTGCCCATGCGCCGTCCAGCGCACACCGTTGCCTGCGACGATGCGGCCGATGCGCGTGACGGGCACACCGGCGTCACGCGCGAGCGCATCGATCCGGTCGGCGGCTGCGGGCGCGGCGGTGAAGCACAACTCGTAATCATCACCGCCACCGAGGGCGCAGGCGGCTTGCATGGCGGGGGATTGCGCGGCGAGTGCGGCGCAGATCGGCAAGGCGGCGAGTTCGATTTCGGCACCGACGCCGCTGGCTTGCAGGATGTGGCCCAGATCACCGGCCAGTCCGTCGGACAGATCGATGGCGCTGTGTACCTGATCGGGCGCGAGCGCCGCCAGGGCACGTCCGAGCGCCACGCGCGGCGTGGGTTGTTCGAGACGTGCGCGCAGCGCGGGCAAGTCGGCGGCATCGATGGCGACCTCGCCGCGCAAAGCACGCAAGGCCAGCGCCGCATCGCCGAGCGAACCGCTCACATACACGGCGTCGCCGACGCGCGCACCGTCGCGCCGCAAGGCCTGTTCGGCCACCACGCGCCCGAAGATGGTGATCGAGATGACCAGCGGACCGGCGGTGGTATCGCCACCGACCAATTCGCAGCCATGCGCGTCAGCGAGCGCAAACAGGCCGCGCGCGAATGCGTCGAGCCACTGCGCGTCACGTGCGCGCTCGTCGGGCAAGGCCAGCGCGAGGGTGAAGGCCAAGGGCTCGGCGCCCATGGCCGCGAGGTCGCTCAGATTGACGGCCAGGCATTTGTGGCCGAGCGCTTGCGGATCGACATCGGCAAAGAAATGCCGCCCTTCGACCAGCATGTCGGTCGACACTGCCAGCGTGCCGTCGACATCGAGCAAGGCGCAATCGTCGCCGACGCTCAAACGCGCGCGCCGCACGGGTGCGGCCGCGCCACGCGTGAAGCACCGCCGGATGAGTTCGAACTCGCCCATGGCGAACGGCGCGTGCGGGCGCCCGCGGGTCAGCCGCGTGGGCGGAATTCGGTGGCGCGCAGACGGGCGGCCACCTTGTCGAGCACGCCGTTCACGTATTTGAAGCCGTCGGTCCCGCCGAAGGCCTTGGCGAGTTCGACCGCTTCGTTGATGACCACGCGATACGGCACATCGAGATGATGGGCGAGCTCATAGGCGCCGATCAGAAGCGCCGCATGTTCGACCGGCGACAGTTCTTCGGGGGCACGATCGAGAAACGGCGCGAAGCTCGCGCGCAAGGAATCGGCCTCGCGGATCGCGCCGGTCAGCAGCGAATCGAAATGCGCCTTGTCGGCCCGGTTGAACGCCGGCGAATCGGCAATGTGCGCATGGATCACGCCCAGATCGCCGCCCGAAAGCAGCCATTCGTATACGCCTTGCAAGGCGAACTCGCGCGAGCGTCGGCGTGCCGATTTCGGCGGCGCCTTGTCGGGCTCCGCCGCTTTGCGCGGCGACTCTGCGTTGGGAGCTGCCGAATCAGTCATCGACTTCCTCTTCCTCTTCTTCGTCTTCGAAGGCCAGCGCCAGATTGGCCATCTCGACCGCGACGCGGGCGGCATCGGCGCCCTTTTCGGCCACGCGCGCCTGGGCTTGCGCGTCGGTCTCGCAAGTCAGGATCGCGTTGGCCACGGGGATGCCGAAATGCAGCGCGATCTCGGAGACCGCGCGCGCCGATTCATTGGACACCACTTCGAAATGGTAGGTCTCGCCGCGGATGACTGCGCCGAGCGCAATCAATGCGTCGTAAGCGCCGGTCTGAGCG
>CAXBRX010000157.1:0-7682 GCA_963977835.1 uncultured Derxia sp. | reverse complement strand
GCACACGCGTTCGCGCTCGGCCGGTGGCATGCCGGGGCCGCGATCGCAATCCTCGCTCTTCACCTGCGCGCCCTCGCGCGCCAGCCGGACTTCGACTGGCGTGCCGGCGCCATAACGTTTTGCGTTTTCGATCAGGTTGCGCAACAAGCGCCGCAACAGGCGCGCATCGCCATCGACCTCGACCGCCACCGCGTCGAGCTGGGCATCGGCGCGTGCGCATTCTTCGGCCGCGATCGCAGTCAGATCGACATTCTCGAACGCGGGCAAAGCGCTCGCAGAATCGAGCCGACTCGCCAACAGAATCTCTTCCACCAGGCCGTCGAGTTCGCCGACATTGGTGCGCACCTCGGCGAGCAAGGCCTCGGTCGGCCGATCGCCGAGCATTTCGACCGCCATGCGGATGCGCGCCAGCGGCGAACGCAATTCATGCGACGCATTGGCGAGCAGATTCTTCTGCGCCGTCACGAGCGCCTCGATGCGCGCTGCGGCGTGGTTGAACCGATCGGCCAGCACACCGACCTCATCCTTGCCTTCGACCTTTACACGCGCCGAGAAATCGCCGGCGCCCAAGGCATCGACACTCGCACGCAAACGTTCGAGACGGCGGGTCAGACGGCGCACGACCGGATACGCACCCACCGCAATCGCCAGGGCGATGAGCGCGAGCGTGCCCAGCAAACCGAAGCGCGGCGGACGCGGCGCACTGATTACCGGACGACGCACGACCAGCCAGCGCCCGTCGCTCAGATGCAAGGCAAACGCCGGTCGCCGCACATGGCCGTCGTCGGCCTCGTCGGGGTGGCCTAGCCCGGCCCCGGCACCATCGCTGCCCGCCGGGCGGCGCGGCATCAGCCAATGGCTGTCGGCTTCATCGGCGCGCGGCGGCGGCACCGGCCGTCCGGCGATCGCGAGCGGATTGCCGTCACGGTCGAAGACCGCGATGTCGATCGCGTAGCGATAGTGCAAATCCGCGATCGTCGCCTGCTGCTCCGCATGCGGCGCATTGGCGGGCGCGAGCTGGTCGACGATCGCGAGCGCGATCGCTTCCGGATTCGGACTCACACGTGCGGGATCGAAATACAAATGCCAGGCGACCCCGGCAAACACCGCAAACACGATGATGCTCGCCAGCACCGCGAGCCAGATGCGCAGCCACAAAGGCCGGATCGGCAGATCGGCGCTGGCGTGGCTCGGTGCGGTCGGTGCAGCGCTCGCCATCGCGTCAGACATCCTTGGCAAACACGTAGCCCGCGCCGCGCACCGTGATCAGCCGCTTGGGATGATGCGGATCGGCCTCGATCGCGGCGCGGATGCGCGCGATGTGGACATCGATGGACCGGTCGAAGGCCGCGTCGTCGCCCTCGGCCGCATCGCTGCTCGTGAGCGCGATCAATTGCTCGCGCGACAACACCCGCCCAGCGCGTTCAGCCAGCGCCTGCAGCACCGCAAATTGATGCGCGGTCAGTGTCGCATCGCGCCCGGCCACACGCACCACATAGGCCGAGCGGTCGATCTCGAGCTCGCCGAAGCGCAGCACATCGCCGGCTTGCGGATTGCCGCCGCGCTGGCGTCGGCGCATGAGCGCACGCAGCCGCGCCAGCAATTCGCGCGGCTCGAAAGGTTTGGGCAGGTAGTCGTCGGCGCCGATCTCGAGTCCGATCACGCGGTCGGTCGGATCGCCCTTGGCGGTCAGCATCAGGATGGCGGTATCGATGTTCGGCCCGGGCTGCACGCGGATGCGCTGGCAGATCGACAGTCCATCGCCGTCGGGCAGCATCAGATCGAGCAAAACGCCGTCGAACGGCTCGCGCGCCAATTGCGCAAAACCGCTCGCGGCGTCTTCCACATGCACGACCGCAAAATCGGACTGCGCGAGATAGTCGACCACCATGCGCGCCAGGCGCACGTCGTCTTCGATCATCAGCAGCCGATGTTGGGCCATGTCGGTTCCTCGTCGTATGCGCGTAGCTTAACGGGCGCGCTGCGTTTGATGCCGCTCCATGCGAGCACGATGCGCGGCCGCGAGCTTGGCGCGTTGTTCCGGCGTCAATACTTCGGCCGCATCCTCCATCGCCTTCAACATGCGCTGCGAGACGGTGTCATGCAATTGCGCCTGCTCGGCACGCAATTGTTCGATGGCCGCGCGGTCGATCTTGGGCGCCGCGAACAAGTCGATGAGCTTCAGATGATCGTCACGCAGTTTCTGGAAGGTCGGCGCGACATCGGCGCGCGCAGCCTTCATCAGGCTTGCGATCTGATCACGCTGTGCCTGGGTGGCGTTCGCGTCGGCGAGCATGAACTTGAGCATGCCGTCCATGCGCGCATCGGCGACCTTGGGATCGACGTTCGCGCCCATGCCCATCATCGGCATGTCCATCGGGCCGCCGCAACCACCGTGGCCAGGCCGCGCGAATGCGCTGCCAGCAGGCGTGAGCGCGAAGACGGCGACCGCCGCAGCGGCGCTCAGGCCGGCCAGCGCGAAGCGGCGCAGGCGCTTGATTTGCGAACGGGGGGCTTGAGTTTGGTTGTCCATGACTTGGCTCCTTGGTGTGTCTGGTTGACGGAGTCCAGTCTGGTCAGTGCGCATTGCCCGCACATGAGCGGACGGTAAATGTGTGTAATCGCCCGCAAAAACGACAAGGGCCGCAAACAGCGGCCCTTGCATCAGATCCGATCGGCGCGACGATCAGTTGCGCTTGATCTTTTCGAGCATCTTGAAGGTGCTCTTCGGAGCACCGCCAAACAGACGCTTGAAGGCCTTGCCGAGGCAACGGCGCTCGAGGGTGTTGCGGCGGGTGCGGGAACGTTCAGCCATGAGATGCTCCAGAAACGAAATCGGTCAGTCGGTCGATACAAACTCGCGTGATTATAGCCGCTTCGGCAAAACGGCGCGGCACGGCCCGATTGCCCCTTCAGGCTACTGACAATTCCCGACAGGACGCGCCGATACAATCGCTGTGCCTGCCCCTGGCAACCGGTACCGGCGCCCGTCCGGTGCACGATGGACAAAATCGGGACAAGACCGCTGCGCGACCCGCATGACCGACCCCACCATGGATGGCTCCACCCCGCCCGCCGACGCCGGCACGATCCGCATCCGCGGCGCGCGCCAGAACAACCTCAAGAATCTCGACCTCGACATCCCGACCGGCGAATTGGTCGTCGTGACGGGCGTGAGCGGTTCGGGCAAGAGTTCGCTCGTGTTCGACACGCTCTACGCCGAAGGCCAGCGCCGCTATGTCGAGACCTTCTCGGCCTATGCGCGCCAGTTTCTCGACCGCATGGACAAGCCCCAGGTCGATCGCATCGAAGGCGTGCCGCCCGCGATCGCGATCGACCAGACCAATCCGGTGCGCACTTCGCGCTCGACGGTCGGGACGATGACCGAGCTCAACGACCATCTCAAGCTCCTGTTCGCACGCGCCGCCACGCTGTATTGCCGCTCATGCGGCCAGCCGGTGCAGCGCGATACACCCGAATCCATCCTGGCCGCGCTGACCGAACGCGCCGCCGCGCTCGGCGATCCGCGTGTGCTCATCAGCTTCGAGATCCGGGTGCCGGCCAATTTCAGTGCCGACGAAGTGCGCCAACATCTCGAAGCCCAGGGCTATACGCGCGTCCATGGCGAGCACATGCATGGCGAAGCGCGCGTGCTGGAGGTGATCCAGGATCGGTTCCGGGTCGGCAACACCGAGCGCGCGCGCATCGCCGAAGCGCTCGAAGCCGCGCTGCGCGTGGGCCAGGGCCGGTGCGCCGTGCATTACCTGAAGGCCGACGACGCGGCGGGCAGCGAGATCGTGACCCGGTTCTCGACCGGATTGCATTGCGCCGAATGCGACATCGCCTACCGCGATCCTTCGCCGGCCGCGTTCTCGTTCAATTCGGCGCTCGGTGCCTGCGATACCTGCCGTGGCTTCGGCCGCGTGATCGGCGTCGATTTCGGGCTGGTGATCCCCGACGAACGCAAGACCCTGGCCGAAGGTGCGGTCAAGCCGTGGCAGACCGCGAGCTTCAAGGAATGCCAGGACGATCTCGTCAAGAGCGCCAAGAAATACGGCGTCGCGCTCGATGTGCCGTATCGCGACCTGCCCGACGAACACAAGCAATGGCTGTTGCACGGCGACCCGGCCTTCGTGAGCTGGGATAAATCCTGGCCGGCCAAGTGGTACGGCATCGAGCGCTTTTTCGCCTGGCTCGAAAGCAAGGCCTACAAGATGCACATCCGCGTGCTGCTCTCGAAGTACCGCAGCTATACGCCGTGCAAGGCCTGCGGCGGCGCGCGCCTGAAGCCCGATGCGCTGCTCTGGCGCGTGGGCACACACGCGCAAGCCACGCGCGCCCTCGGCGGCTATGCGCGCTTTCGCCCGGTGCATGCGCGCTGGCCGCAAGCCCAGCTCGACGCCCTGCCCGGCCTCACGATTCACGATCTGATGTCGGTGCCGATCGAGCGCCTGCGCGATTTCGTCGCGACGCTCGAACTGCCCGGCGTGCTCGACGAAGCCGGCGAATTGCTGATGGACGAATTGCGCGCCCGCACGCGCTTTTTGTGCGATGTGGGCCTGGGCTACCTCACGCTCGACCGGCAAAGCCGCACGCTTTCGGGCGGCGAGGTCCAGCGCATCAACCTGACCACCGCGCTCGGCACTTCGCTCGTCAACACGCTGTTCGTGCTCGACGAACCTTCGATCGGCCTGCATCCGCGCGACATGGACCGGGTGGTCGAAGTCATGCACCGGCTGCGCGATGCCGGCAATTCGCTGGTGGTGGTCGAGCACGATCCGCAAGTCATGCTCGCAGCCGACCGCATCCTCGACATCGGCCCCGGCCCCGGCGAACGCGGCGGCGAAATCGTCTTCTACGGTCCGGCCGCGCAAGCGCGCGACGCCGACACCCTGACCGGCGCCTACCTGTCGGGCCGCAAGCGTGCCGATGAAGGCATCACGCGCCGCCCGGTGACGCCCAATGCGCGCTGGCTCGAAGTACGCGGCGCGCGTGAACACAATCTGCGTGGCGTGACGGCGCGCCTGCCGCTCGGGCGTCTGGTCGCGATCACCGGCGTCTCGGGCTCGGGCAAATCCACGCTCGTGCAAGACGTGCTGTACGGCGCCTGCGCGAAGGCGCTCGGCAAATCGGTCGAATCGGTCGGCGCGCATGACGCCGTCCTCGGCATCGATCTGCTCGAAGACGTGGTCATGGTCGATCAAAGCCCGATCGGCAAGACCACGCGCTCCAACCCGGCGAGTTATGTCGGCGCCTTCGATGCGATCCGCGCGGTGTTCGCCCGCGCGCCCGAAGCCAAGGCGCGCGGCTATACCGCCGGCACTTTCAGCTTCAATTCGGGCGATGGCCGTTGCCCGACCTGCGGCGGCACCGGCTTCGAACATGTCGAGATGCAATTCCTGTCCGACGTGTATCTGCGCTGCCCCGATTGCAATGGCACGCGCTACCGGCCCGAAACCCTCGAAGTGCGCATCACCGGCACCGATGTGCACGGCCGGTTCGGCGAAGTGAACATCGCCGATGTGCTCGACATGACGGTCAGCGAAGCCGTGGTCTTCTTCACCGAAGAACCCGCGGTGCTCAACGGCCTCAAACCGCTCGCGGCCGTGGGCCTCGAATACCTCAAGCTCGGCCAGCCGGTGCCCACGCTCTCGGGCGGTGAAGCGCAACGCCTCAAGCTCGCCGGCCATCTGGCCGAAGCCGCGCAAGCCAAGACGCCGCGCAATGCGCGCAACGGCACCGCGTTGTGCGTCAAGACCAAGCTGTTTTTGTTCGACGAACCGACCACCGGCCTGCATTTCGACGATGTGGCCACGCTGTTGCGCGCCTTCGGCACCTTGCTCGATGCCGGGCACACCCTGGTCGTCATCGAACATAACCTTGACGTGGTGCGTGCCGCCGATTGGGTCATCGACCTCGGCCCCGAAGGCGGCGATGCGGGCGGCCTCATCGTGGCCGAAGGCACTCCCGATGACCTCAAGCAGGTGGCGGCCTCGCATACCGGTCGCGCGCTGGCCGAGTACGAACGCGCATTGGCGCGGCAGGCCCAGAGCACCGCAGTAACCGCGCCGGCCGTGCTCGCGGCCGAGCCGCGCCCAGGGTATGCGACGAACGATGCGGCCAACGACGCCGGCCTGCCCTTGCAGCACGCGCTGCGCCGCCGCGCCGATGCCTCGGCGATCCGCATCCATCATGCGCGCGAGCACAACCTCAAGAACATCGATGTCGACATTCCGCGCGACCGGTTCACGGTGATCACCGGCCCCTCGGGTTCGGGCAAATCGACGCTCGCCTTCGACATCCTGTTCGCCGAAGGCCAGCGCCGCTACCTTGAATCGCTCAATGCCTATGCGCGCTCGATCGTGCAGCCGCAAAGCCGGCCCGATGTCGATGCGATCTACGGCATTCCGCCCACGGTCGCGATCGAACAGCGCACCAGCCGCGGCGGGCGCAAATCGACGGTCGCGACGCTGACCGAGATCTATCATTTCCTGCGTCTGCTTTACGTCAAGCTCGGGCGCCAGTATTGCCCCACCTGCAACGTCCCTGTCGACGCGCAAAGCTTCGAAAGCATCGCCGCGCGCGTGATGCGCGAGCATCGCGGCCAGCGCATCGGCCTGCTCGCGCCGCTGGTCGTGAACCGCAAAGGCGTCTATACCGACCTCGCCAAATGGGCGCTCGCCAAAGGGCATACCCATTTGCGTGTCGACGGCGAATTCCTGCCGACCGCGAAATTCCCACGCATCGACCGCTTCAAGGAACACAACATCGAATTGCCGGTGGCCGATCTGCGCGTCGCGCCCAAGCAGGAAACCGAGCTGCGCGCGGCCTTGCGCAATGCGCTCGAACTCGGCAAAGGCTTCGTGCTCGTGCTGTCGGACCTCGACGCGCTCGAAGGCGCGCTCGGCGATGGCCTGCCGGCCGCGAGCGCCGGCCTGAAGGCCGCGATGTTCTCGACCAAGCGCGCCTGCCCGTCGTGCGGCACCAGCTTCGCCGAGGCCGACCCGCGCTTGCTCAGCTACAACAGCAAACACGGCTGGTGCCCAGACTGCGTGGGCACGGGCATTCAGTTGAACAAAGAGCAGCGCAAAGTGTTGGATGACTCGGTGCGCGACGACAAGGACAAGGGCCGTGAGCAAACCTTCGCCGAGCCCGAGGTCGAAGACTTGACCGACACCACCTGCCCGACCTGTGCGGGCACGCGTTTGAACGCCACCGCACGCGCGGTGCGCTTTGCCGGGATCGGCATCACCGACATCGCACGTCTGAGCGTCAGCGATGTGCGGCGCTGGGTCGAGGGCTTGCAGCAGGGCGATCGCATGAGCGCGCGCGAGCGCGACATCGCACGCGATCTGGTGCCGGAGATTCGTAGCCGACTCGAATTTCTGGAACAAGTGGGCTTGGGTTATCTCACGCTGGATCGAGGGGCGCCGACCTTGAGCGGCGGCGAGGCGCAGCGCAATCCACTGAAGCCGTGCAAGGTCGCACTGGTGCGCAACGGCGCGGGCACCGACACCGAATGGCCCGCACTTCTGCCTGACCTCGACTATCGCTGGCGGGAGGAAGACCTCGATCCCCGCCATGTGGCCGCGTTGTGGCGCGGCGAGCTGGAGCTCGCGGCCCCTGTCGCCGCTATCACGGGGACGGCGGCGCTCGCACTCCATATCCTCGGGCGCGCCGAG
>CAXBRX010000156.1:0-7720 GCA_963977835.1 uncultured Derxia sp. | reverse complement strand
TGCTGCTCGGGCGGCGCCTGCTGCGGTTGATCCCGAACGCTGAGCACTCACGATGGCCTACGTCGTCACCGAAGCCTGCATCCGGTGCAAGTACACCGACTGCGTCGACGTTTGTCCGGTCGACGCGTTCCGTGAAGGGCCGAACTTCCTCGTCATCGACCCTGACGAGTGCATCGACTGTGCGGTCTGTGTGCCCGAGTGCCCGGTGAGTGCCATCTTCGCCGAGGAAGACGTGCCCGCCGATCAACAGCACTTCACCGCGCTGAACGCCGAACTTTCACGGGAGTGGAAGCCGATCACGAGGACCAAGCTGGCGCTGCCGGATGCCGAAGCGTGGAGCCGGATCGAGCGCAAGCTCGACCAGCTCAAGCGTTGACGCGAAACGCAAGCGTCGACCTTCCGGCTTCCCACCGCTGCTGACCATGTCCAAGCCCGCAAAAATCATCCCCATCGTCTCGGCCGCCGCTGAAGCACAAGGCGGCGCGCAGTCTGTTTCGATGTACCAGAAGCAACCGACGATCTATCCGCGAGCGGTCAAGGGCTGGTTCGCCAGTTGGCGCTGGGTGTTCGTGTGGCTCACGCAGTTGCTGTTCTACGGGCTGCCCTGGTTGCAATGGAGTGGTCGCCAGGCGGTGCTGTTCGACCTCGATGCCCAGCGCTTCTACATCTTCGGTCTGCTGCTTTATCCGCAGGACTTGATCTTCCTGACGGCGCTCTTGGTGCTGTCGGCCTTGGCCTTGTTCTTCTTCACCGCGGTGGCCGGCCGTTTGTGGTGCGGCTACACCTGCCCGCAAACGGTCTACACCGAGATCTTCATGTGGGTCGAGCGCAAGATCGAAGGCGACCGGGTCGCGCGCATGCGTCTCGATCAGTCGCCGTGGCAGTGGAACAAGATCTGGCGCAAGAGTGCGAAGCAGACGGCATGGATTGCCATCGCGCTGTTCACCGGATTCAGCTTCGTCGGCTATTTCACGCCGATCCGCGGACTCGCGATGGACCTGCCCGGTTGGACGCTATCGGGCTGGAATGCGTTCTGGGTACTGTTCTACGCCGCTGCCACCTATGGCAACGCGGGCTTCCTGCGCGAGCAGATGTGCAAATACATCTGCCCTTATGCGCGTTTTCAGAGCGCCTTGATCGACAAGGATTCACTGATCATCACCTACGATGCCAAGCGCGGTGACCCGCGCGGATCGCGCTCCCGGAAGGCGAGTGCGGCCAGCCACGGCCTCGGCGATTGCATCGACTGCACCCTGTGCGTGCAGGTGTGTCCGACCGGCATCGACATCCGCAACGGATTGCAGAACGAATGCATCGGTTGCGCGGCCTGCATCGACGTCTGCGACAGCGTGATGGACAAGATGGGATATGACCGCGGCCTCATTCGTTACTCGACCGAGAACGGCGTGGCGAACCGCTGGACGCGTCGGCAGATGTTCAAGCGCGCATTGCGTCCGCGTGTGCTGATCTATGGCGCGGTGCTGTGCGCGGCCAGCATCGCCTTTGCGGTCAGCGTGGCGATGCGCAGCCCGTTCAAGTTCGATGTGGTCAAGGATCGCGGCGCCTTGGCGCGCCTGGTGGAAGATGGCGCGATCGAGAACGTCTATCGCCTTCAGATCAGGAACCTCACCGAGGCGTCGCAAACCTACGAGGTGCGCGCATCGGGCGTCGAGGGCTTGGAAGTGCTCGCAGAGCCCGCCAGCGCCGGGCCGGCCGCCATGGCCTCGATGTCGGTCAGCCTTCGGCTGCCGTTTGCCGCGGCGCAGGCGCTCGCCGGTCAATCGGTGCCGGTGGTCTTCGAAGTAAAGGGCACGGGGAGTGCGACCAACGCATCGACCATGCAGTCCGAGAAGTCGAGCTTTTACGTGCCGCGCTGATCGGCCGGGGAATCTGCCTTCAGTGGCCGGAGTGGGCGTTGCGCCAGTCGTTCACGGCCTTGACGCCTGCCTCCAGATCGGCGAGCCGGAGCACTCCCGCGAGCGGCGCATGACGGCTGGTGCCGGCACCCCCGACCCAGAGCTCGATGTCGGCAGGCAGGATCTGGCGTAGCTGCTCCAGTTGCGCCGGAATCTGCCGGTGCGGGTAGGCCACCGAGAACGAGAGCGCGACGATGTCGGCCCGATGTGCCGTCGCGGCACGCGCGATCTCGGTCAGAGGCATCTGGGTGCCGAGCGGAATGCATTCCGCGCCTTCGAGCGCGAACAGCGCTTCGACCATCAACAGGCCCAGCACATGCTGTTCGTTGGGCACGCTCGTCAACAGCACACGCGGGCCTGCATGGCCGGTCGGCAATGCGGCGATGGCCTGGCGCATCACACGCTTGGTCAGTTCCGTGAACAGGTGTTCTTCGAACACTTCGAAGTGCCCGTCCTCCCAGGCTTCGCCCACGCGCAGTGTCAAGGGCGCGATGATGTCCTGGACAAAACCTTGCAATCCTTGCCGCGCAAGACGTTGCTGCAAGGCTTGGACATAGCCGTTGGAGTCGTGCCGTTTGATCAGCGCCAGCATGTCCGCGAGCGCTTGCGGGTCGGCCGTTTCCGCATCGGCATGGGGCGCGCGCGCATGCCGCGGCCCCAGGCCCGACAAGGCCTCGGCCGGAAGCGCGAGCAGCTTGCCGGGGCGATGTCCTTGATCCATCAGGCGTTTGATCTGCCGTAGGCGCTCGACCTGTTCGGCCGGATAGGCGCGTTCGCCATTCGCGTCCCGTTCCGGGGCCGGAAAGCCGTAACGCCGTTCCCACATGCGCAGCACGTCCTTGGAAAGACCGGTGTCGTGCTCGACGGCAGCAATGCTGAAGCTCGGGATGCTCATTAATTGTCCTGAACAAATGCTGGACAAACGATTGACAAGCGCTTGTTTGGTCACTACTGTACGAACAAAACAATGTTTTGTCTAGGACAAAAGGTGATCTGGAGATGAATGCCTCATTGCAACGCTTGTTCGGAATCGTCGCCTGGTTCGCGTTGGGCATCACGCCGGGAGCCGCGGGCGCGGCCTGTCCGGCCTTGCTCGATCATCGTTTTCCGGCGCTCCAGGACGGCAAGCCGATGCCGCTGTGCCAATACGCGGGCAAGGTCATTCTGGTGGTGAACACCGCCAGCCATTGCGGGTTCACGGCGCAATACGACGGACTGGAAAAGCTCTATGCCCGGCTCAAAGACCAAGGCCTGGTCGTGCTCGGGTTTCCGTCCAACGATTTCGGCGAGCAAGAGCCCGGCAGCGATCAGGAGATCGCCAATTTCTGCCGGGCGACTTACGGCGTCGAGTTTCCGATGGTCGGCAAGACGGTGGTCAAGGGCAAGGATGCCAACCCGTTCTACCTGCAGCTCGCCGAGATCACCGGCAGCACGCCGAAGTGGAACTTCCACAAATACCTGATCAACCGCGATGCGACCCAGGTGGTGGCCTACACCAGCCTCACCAAGCCCGACGACCGGGACTTGCTCGACAAGATCGATGAATTTCTCAAAGCCCGCTGAGTCCCGTTTGCGAGGAGCCGACGATGAACGCCCCTGAATCCATCTTCCTGCCCGATGTGCAATCGACGCCGGACACGCGCCAATTGGCGATCCAGCATGTCGGCGTGCGCGGCTTGCGCTATCCGCTGCGCCTGGTGGCGGCCGATGGCAATACCGTCAGCACCGTGGCAACCCTGAGCCTGGGTGTAGGCCTGCCGGCCGAGGCGAAGGGCACGCACATGTCGCGCTTCGTCGAATGGCTGGAACAGCACCGCGAGCCGTTGGCGGTGGAACGTCTGCCCGATAGGCTGGCCACCATGCTGCGGCGTCTGGACGCGACCAGCGGGCGCATCGAACTGGCCTTTCCGTATTTCGTGCGCAAGACGGCGCCGGTGTCCGGCGTCACCAGCCTGCTCGATTACGAGGTGGTGCTGATCGCCGAACAAGCGGCCTATGGCGCGACTAGCCTGCGCGTGCGTGTCGTGGCGCCGGTGACCAGCCTGTGCCCATGCTCGAAGCACATTTCCGAATACGGCGCGCACAACCAGCGTTCGCTGATCACGCTCGAGGTGGCGCTGCGTGCGCCGCTCGCCATCGAGGAATTGCTGCGCATCGCCGAAGACGAGGCGTCATGCGAGGTGTTCGGCCTGCTCAAGCGGCCCGATGAAAAATGGGTCACTGAACGTGCTTACGACAATCCCAAGTTCGTCGAAGATCTGGTGCGCGACATCGCGCTGCGTCTGATGCGCGAGCCGCGCATCGGGCAATGGAAGGTCGCGTCCGAGAACTTCGAGTCCATCCACAACCATTCGGCCTATGCCGAGCTGCACGGCTGCAATGCCTGAGGTGATGGACATGCCAACACAACGCATCGCCGTCATCGGCGCGGGCATCTCGGGGCTGGCCACGGCCTGGCTGTTGTCGCGCCGGCATGAAGTCACGCTGTTCGAGGCTGCGCATTACCTGGGCGGCCATACCAACACCGTCGACGTGACGCTCGAAGGCCGCACGCATCCGGTCGACACCGGCTTCCTGGTCTTCAACGAAAAGACCTATCCGAACCTGATCGCCTTGTTCGCGTTGCTCGGAGTCGAGAGCGTCGAGACGGAAATGTCTTTCGCGGTCAGCCTCGAGAATCCCGACCTCGAATGGGCGGGCAGCAACCTGGCGACGGTCTTCGGGCAAAAGCGCAATCTGGTGCGGCGCGGCTTCTGGGCCATGCTCGCCGACATCCTGCGCTTCAATCGCGAAAGCAGCGCCTGGCTGCTCAGCCATCCCGATGATCCGCGCTGCTTGCGCGAATTTCTCGCCGCCGGTGGCTACTCGCGCACCTTCGCCGACTGGTATCTGTTGCCCATGGCCGCGGCGATCTGGTCGTGCCCGACCGGGCAGATGCTCGACATGCCGCTCGCGACCTTCATCCGCTTTTGCCAGAACCATGGCCTGTTGCAGATCTTCGATCGCCCGATGTGGCGGACGGTGAAGGGCGGCGGCCGCGAGTACGTGCGCAAACTCGCCGCCCAGCTCGACGACATTCGTTTGTCTTGTCCGGTGCAGGCCGTGACGCGCGAGGCTGGCGCTTTGCGCGTGACGCACGCGCAAGGCAGCGAATGTTTCGATCAGGTGGTGCTGGCCTGCCATAGCGACCAGGCGCTGGCCATGCTCGGCACGACGGCCAGCGCGGGCCAACGCGAAATGCTCGCGGCCATCCGGTATCAGCCCAACCGCGCGGTGTTGCATACCGATGCGGCGCTGTTGCCGCGCGACCGCAAGCTGTGGTCGGCCTGGAACTATTTTGCCGCCCAGGGCGCACCGGGCGTCGATGCCGATGCGCAGCCGGTCGGCGTGTCTTATCTCATCAACAAACTGCAGCCTTTGCCTTTCGACACGCCGGTCGTGGTGACGCTGAACCCGGCGCGCGAGCCCGACCCGGCCAAAGTCATCGCCGAGTTCGATTACGCGCATCCGATCTTCGATCGCGCGGCCATCGCGGCCCAGCAGCAGTTGGCGAACCTGCAAGGCGAGGGCGGCTTGTGGTTCGCCGGTGCCTGGGGCAGTTACGGCTTTCATGAAGATGGCCTGAAGTCCGCGTTGCGGGTCGCCAACGGCCTGGGTGTGCAGGCGCCCTGGCAGGGCGGGGTCGCCGCAATGCTGCGCGAAACCGAAAGCGCCTGAGGACGGCCATGCACGCCGAGCCCAGCCTTTGCCTAGGCCATGTCATGCACCGGCGCTTGCGACCGGCCGTGAACGCCTTCGTCTATCCGGTGTTCTATGTGCAATTGCCTTTGCGTCATTTGGCGGCGGCGCGCCGCGCGTTGTTCTCGATCGATCGTCTCAATCTGCTGAGCTTCCACACCCGGGACCATGGCCCGCGCGATGGCAGCCCGTTGTTGCCATGGATCGAGAATCTGCTCGCCGAGCACGGCTTGCCCAACGACGGCGAGATCGTGCTGCAGACCTTTCCGCGCGTGCTGGGCCTGGTCTTCAACCCGGTCAGCTTCTGGTATTGCCATGATCGCGACGCACGCCTCATCGCCGTCCTGGCCGAGGTCAACAACACCTTCGGCGGCACGCATAGCTACCTGCTGCACCGGGGTGGCGCGGCATTGGCCGACGGCGCCGAGTTGCGCGCCGACAAGCAATTTCATGTCTCGCCTTTCAACGAGGTCGAAGGCGGCTATCGCTTCCGGTTCCATCTCGAGCCCGCGGTCCAGGTCTGTCGCATCGATTACGACGATGCCGAGGGCGAATTGCTGCTCACCGCGATTTCGGGCAAGCCGCAGGCTTGGTCGTCAGCCGCTTTGCTCAAGGCCTTTTTGCGCATGCCTTTTCTGACCTTGGGCGTCGTCGCGCGCATCCATTGGCAGGCGCTTCGGTTGTGGCTCAAGGGCGTGCCGTTTCGCGGCGCGCATCCCGTTTCCCGTTCCTTGCAGGAATCGTCCAAATGAACCAGACCGTCAACCAGGCGTTGATCCTGCGCGGCGATGCGCCGCTGACGCGCGATACCCGCACCGTGTTTGCGTTGCTCGACAAACTCTCGGGCGGCCGGCTCACCGTTCGGTTGCCCGATGGCCGGTGTGTCGCGTTCGGCCATGGCGAGCGCTGCGTGTCGTTGCAGGTGCATGACGAACGCCTGTTCGCGCGCGTGCTCGCACGGGGCGACATCGGCTTTGCCGAAGCCTATCTCGATGGCTGGTGGGAGTCGCCCGACCTCACCGGCGTGCTCGCGCTGCTGGCGCGCAATCGCGAGGTGCTGACGCGTGCGGTCTACGGCTCGTGGCGGCAATTGCTGAGCGCGCGCATGCGCCATTGGTTCAACCGCAACAGCCGGGCCGGCAGCAAGCGCAACATCATGGCGCATTACGACCTCGGCAACGCGTTCTATCGGCTGTGGCTCGACCCGAGCATGAGCTATTCGGCCGCGCTTTATCGCGCGCAGGACGATGGCTCCTTGCTCACCGCGCAGCACGCCAAATACCACCGCATCCTCGACCGCTTGCAAGCCAAGGCCGGCGAGTGCGTGCTTGAGATCGGCTGCGGCTGGGGGGGCTTTGCCGAACTGGCGGTGCAAGCGGGTCTGCAAGTCACGGGCCTCACGCTTTCACCAGCCCAACTCGCCTGGGCGCAACAGCGTGTGCCTGCGGCCGATCTGCGTTTGCAGGACTATCGCGATACGCAAGCGCAATTCGACCATCTGGTTTCCATCGAAATGTTCGAGGCGGTGGGCGAGCGCTGGTGGCCGACTTATTTTTCGACCGTGGCCCGCGCGCTCAAACCCGGCGGGAAGGCGCTCATCCAGAGCATCACGATTCGCGACGATCTGTTTTCCGCCTACCGTCGCGGCACCGATTTCATCCAGCAATACATCTTCCCCGGCGGCATGCTGCCGTCGCGCAGCGCCTTTCGCCGGGCGGCCGAGCGCCAGGGTTTGCAAGTCACCGACGAATTCGCTTTCGGCCCCGACTACGCGCGCACGCTCGCCGAATGGCGCGCGGCCTTCGAGGCGCATTGGCCGCAGATCGCCGCACTCGGTTTCGATGAGACCTTCCGCCGCCTGTGGCGGTTTTACCTCTGCTATTGCGAGGCTGGCTTTCTGGCCGGGAACATCGATGTCGTGCAGTTCGAACACGACCCGTCCGTCCGGATTGCGGATGACCGACGACCGCCGGGTGTACACGAAACAGTCGTACGCGCTCTGTCCTTCCTTCGTGAAGCGACGCGGAATCTTCATGTGGCGGCCATAGGCTTCAAAGGTGCCGGAA
>CAXBRX010000155.1:0-7790 GCA_963977835.1 uncultured Derxia sp. | reverse complement strand
AGCGCAGCGCACAGATACGCGCGGCCTGATCAGCGTCGGGCGGACGGCGTATTCGGCGCAGTCAGTTCGATGAAGCGCTTCTTGTCTGCATTGAAGCGATCGTTGATCTGGCGGATTTCTTCGTTGCGCCGTGCGATCAGGTCTTCTTCGTATTTGCGCGCGCGGTCGTTGTCATGGAATTTGCGCTCGAGATCGCCGGGCAGGGCGCGACCTTTGTAGAACTCGGCCTCGGCGTTCAGACCGTTGCGCTCTTTGGCCAGTTGGGTCAAACGCGTCTGCGACTTGGCGATGCCCGATTGCGCTTCGACCTGGGCGCGCGCCTGGGCCTGCTCGATGGCGGCCACCGAGGAATAGCTCGACAACAGGATCTGGTCGTGCCGGCGCGCCTGATCGGCACGTTCCTGCTCGGCCTCCTGACGCTGCTTTTCTTCTTCGCGCTGGCGTCTTTGCTCGGGCGTCAGGGGCGCTTCGATCACGCGGCGCACCGTGCCGTCGTTGCCATGGACCTTCTGCTCGCGGTTCATGCATTCCATGATCGGGCGGTCCGAGGTCAGCAGCCGCCCATTGGCATCGCGGCAGCTGTAATAGCCGCTCGAGATTGCCGAATCCGCCTTGTTCTGCGCCAGAACGCCGGGGCTCACGGCACCCAGGGCCAAGGCCAGCGCCGCGGGCAGCAAGGGTTTCATCATGCAGTCTCCGTGGGAGCCACGCCGTAGCGTTCGCGATAGGCGCGCACGCGCTGGCGATAGACCGCGAGTTGCGGGTCCGAACTTGCATCGAGGTAGGCGAGCACATCGTCGAGATTGGCGATCGCGACGACCGGGATGCCGTACTTGGCGCGCACTTCCTCCACCGCCGACAACGCGGTCGGTGCGTCCGCGGTGCCGCCGCGTTCCATGCGGTCGAGCGCGATCAACACGCCGCTGGGCGTCGCGCCCGCCGCCTGGATCATCTGGACCGATTCGCGCACCGAGGTGCCTGCCGAGATCACGTCGTCGATGATGGCGACCCGGCCGGCCAAGGGGGCGCCGACGATGACCCCGCCTTCGCCATGGTCCTTGGCTTCCTTGCGGTTGTAGGCAAACGCGGTGTCGTGGCCGCGCGCGGCCAGCGCAATGGCGGTGGCCGAGGCGAGCGTGATGCCTTTGTAGGCCGGGCCGAACAGCATGTCGTAGCCGATGCGGCCCTTGGCCTGCGCATCGAGCAGCGCCTGCGCATAAAAATCGCCCAGGGCACCGAGGCTGGCCCCGGTATGAAACAAGCCGGCATTGAAGAAGTAAGGCGATTGGCGCCCGGCCTTGGTGGTAAATTCGCCAAAGCGCAAGACGCCCTGGCGCAGCGCGAAGGCAATGAAGTCCTGACGGAAATTGTTCAAAGCTGACCTGCTCTGTCTGTGTAGTTCCTCGAATCCGTCATTTTGACGCGATTCGTCCCGTCTGGGCGGGGTTGGAGCCCTCGGGCACCTGAGTGCGGGACAACGCAGTCAAGGACCATGCCAGATCCGCACGACCTCACCCCAACCATCGATCATCGCCCGTCCGGTTCGTTCCATGCCTCAAACCTTCCGCATCATCTCGGCCAATCTCAACGGGGTGCGCTCGGCCGCGACCAAGGGCTTTTTCGATTGGCTCGCGCAGCAAGACGCCCAGGTGGTCTGCACACAAGAACTCAAAGCCCAGGCCGACGACATGCGTCCCGAGTTCTTCACGCCGCCGGGCACGCCTTTGCGCGGGCATTTCCATTACGCGCAAAAAAAGGGCTATTCCGGCGTCGGCCTGTACAGCGCGCCGGTGCCCGATGAGGTCAAGATCGGCTTCGGTTGCGAAGAATTCGATGCCGAAGGGCGCTATGTCGAAGCGCATTACACCCTGGGCGGCATGGCGCTCGCGGTGGTGTCGGTCTATCTGCCTTCGGGGTCGAGCAGCGAAGAACGCCAGCAGGCCAAGTTCCGCTTCCTCGAGGTGTTCCTGCCGCATCTCGAAGCGCTCAAACGCTCGGGCCGCGAAGTCGTCGTCTGCGGCGACTGGAACATCGCCCACAAGGAAATCGACCTCAAGAACTGGCGCAGCAACCAGAAGAATTCGGGCTTTCTGCCCGAAGAGCGCGCCTGGTTGTCGCGCGTGTTCGACGAACTCGGCTATGTCGATGTGTTCCGCACCCTCGATCCGCGCCCGGAGCGCTACACCTGGTGGAGCAACCGCGGCCAGGCCTGGGCCAAGAATGTCGGGTGGCGCATCGATTACCAGATCGCCACGCCCGGCATCGCCGCGCGCGCCAAGGCGAGCGCGATCTATGTCGATCAACGCTTTTCCGACCACGCGCCCTTGATCATCGATTACGCCTGGTGAAACCCACCGACTACCTGCGGGTCTTTCGCAACCCCCGCATCGCCGCGGTGGCCTTGCTCGGGTTCGCCTCCGGCCTGCCGCTCGCACTGACCTCCGGCACCTTGCAGGCCTGGATGACGGTCGAGGGCATCGACATCAAGACCATCGGCCTGTTTACCTTGGTCGGCCAGGCCTATGTCTTCAAATTTGCCTGGGCGCCCTTGATGGACCGGTATGCGCCCGGCCTGTTCGCGCGCTGGACCGGCCGGCGCCGCGCCTGGCTCGTGCTCACGCAATTGCTGCTCGCGCTCGGCATCGCGGCCATCGGCCTGACCGGTCCGTCGCATGCGCTCGGCGCTTTGGCGCTGCTGGCCGTGCTGGTCGCGTTCTGCTCGGCCTCGCAAGACATCGCCTACGACGCCTGGCGCACCGATGTCCTGCCCGCCGTCGAGCGCGGTGCGGGCGCTTCGGTCATGGTGCTCGGCTACCGGCTCGCGATGATCGTCTCGGGCGGGCTCGCGCTCTGGCTGGCGGATGTTTGGCTGGGCTGGCGCGGCGTCTATCTGCTCATGGCCGCGCTCATGCTCGCGGCGGTCGGCGCGACCTTGTTCGCGCCCGAACCGCAGGCGCCGCCGGCCGCACCACGCACCATGGAAGAAGCCATCATCGGTCCGCTCAAGGCCTTCTTCGAGCGGCGCGGCGCGCTCGATTTCTTGTTGCTCATCGTGCTGTACAAACTCGGCGACGCCTTCGCCGGTGCATTGACGACCACCTTCCTGATTCGCGGCGTGGGTTTCAGCCCCGGCGATGTCGGGCTCGTCAACAAATCCTTCGGGCTCGTGGCCACCATCGTCGGCGCTTTGTTCGGCGGCGCTTTGATGGCGCGCCTGGGTTTGTACCGCGCCTTGCTCGTGTTCGGCATTGCACAGATGTTCAGCAATCTCGCCTACTGGGCGCTGGCCGTGACGCCACCCAGCCTGGCCGGCATGGCCGCCGCGGTGGCGGTCGAAAACCTTGCGGGCGGCATGGGCACTGCAGCCTTCGTGGCCTTGTTGATGGCTTTGTGCGACCGGCGCTTTTCAGCGACCCAATACGCCTTGCTCTCGGCCTTGTCGGCCATCGGCCGGGTCTATGTCGGCCCGGCCTCGGGCTACATGGTCGCGGCCCTGGGCTGGGCTCAGTTTTTCCTGGCGTCGGTGGCGCTGGCGGCGCCCGGCGTCGCGTTGTTGTGGTGGATGCGTGCGCGGGTTCAGGCGCTCGAAGTCGCCCAGCGTGAACAAGCGCAGGCTGCAAACGCGTAAACCGGCACGAACTAAGCATTTCCCGTAGCGCATTTGGGGTTGATTGACGGGTAGCATTCGTCCTGACTGGTCGCCAACGTAGCGGCCGGCAAGAACTCTGGACGCTCAAATCTATGCTGTATCCCGACCTCTTCCGGTCGCTCGAAGCCGTGCGCTGGCACATGGAAACCGATGTGCCATGGGCGAGCTTTGACCGGACGCTGCTCAATGACGAGCAGGCGCAGACCATCCGCATGAACGCGATCACCGAATGGTCGGCCTTGCCGGCCACCGAAATGTTCCTGCGCGACAACCGGCATGACTCCGATTTTTCGGCCTTCATGTCGATCTGGTTTTTCGAAGAACAAAAGCACTCGCTGGTGCTCATGGAGTATTTGCGGCGTTTTCGGCCCGATCTGGTGCCGACCGAAGACGAGCTGCATGCGGTGCGCTTCGAATTCGACCCGGCGCCGCCGCTCGAAACCCTGATGCTGCATTTTTGCGGCGAAATCCGGCTCAACCATTGGTATCGGCGCGCCGCCGAATGGCATACCGAACCCGTCATCAAGCAGATCTACACCCTGATCAGCCAGGACGAGGCGCGCCATGGCGGCGCGTATTTGCGTTACATGCGCAAGAGCCTCGGTACCGACGGCAATGCGGCGCGCGCCGCTTTCGCCAAGATCGGTGTACTCATGGCGGCTGCACGGCGCACCGACAAACCTTTGCACCCGACCAATCTGCATGTGAACAAGGACTTGTTCCCGCGCGACACGGTGCAATCGCGCCTGCCCGATCCGCAATGGCTCGAACATTGGCTCGACGAACAGATCCGCTTCGATGCCGATTGGGAACAGCGTGTCGTCGATCGCATCCTGCACAGCCTGTCGGTGCTGCTCGGTCAGCCGTTCAAGACCGCGCAGGAACTCAATCGTTATCGCAAGGCGGTCAATCGCGAAGCCGATGAAGCGGCCGCTTCGGCGCTCGGGAGCTCGGCATGATGGAAGGCGGTGGCTACGACGCCGAACATTTGCGCGCGCAGCAGCGCCTCAAGCTCGCGCAAGCGCGCATCCTCGAGCACGCGTCGGTCGCGCTGACGCTCGAGGAGTTGTATCGCGACATCGTCTTGCTGATCGAAGCCGAGGACCTGGGCATCCGTTGCTCGATCCTGCGTGCCGACAATCTGCGCGGCGTGCTGCATGACGCGGTCGCGCCCAGCCTGCCGGCCGAGTACAACGCCTGCGTCGAAAACCTGCCGATCGCCGAAGGTTCGGGTTCTTGCGGCACGGCGGCGGCGCGGCGCACCTCGGTCGTCGTGACCGATGTGCAGACCGACCCGCTCTGGGCGCGGTTTGTCGACCTCGCCAGACTGCACGAGGGCTGGCTGCGCGGATGCTGGTCGACGCCGTTCTTCGATTCGCAAAAGGAATTGCTCGGTACCTTCGCCGTGTATTTCTCGGAGTTGCGCGGGCCGACCGAATTCGAGCGCGAACTGGTCGAATTCGCTGCGCGGCTGTCCGGAGTGGTCACCGAGCGTCATCTGACCGTCAAGGCTTTGCGCGACAGCGAAGCCTTGCATCGTGCGATCTTCGATGCCACGCCCGAGGCCATCGTCACCATCGATCGCGATGGCACCGTGCTCGCGTTCAACCATGCTGCCGAGCGCATGTTCGGCTACAGCGTCGTCGAAGTGCTGGGCCGGCCGGTGGCGATGCTCATGGAAGCCGACGTCGCCGCACATCATCAGGGCTATGTCGCGCGCCATGTGCCGGGCAACAGCCCGGTGCGGCTGCATCGCGGGCGGGCGGTGCAGGCGCGGCGCAAGGACGGTTCGCAGTTTCCCGTCGAGACCACGATCAGCGAAGTCGTGCTGCACGACCAGACTTGCTACACAGCGATGATCCATGACGTGAGCGAACTTGCCGCCGCCGACGAAGCGCGCCGCGCCAATCGCGCCAAGAGCGAATTCCTCGCGCGCATGAGCCATGAATTGCGCACGCCGCTCAATGCCATCCTCGGCTTCGCGCAATTGATCGACCTCGAATCGAAGGAACTCGATGCGCACGGCCGCGAACGACTCTCGCACATCACTGAGGCCGGGCGGCATCTGCTCGATCTGATCAACGAAGTGCTCGATCTGGCGACCATCGAGGCCGGGCGCGTCAAATTCGAACTCGGCGCCGTGGCTTTGCAGCCTTTGCTCGCCGATTGCGTGCGCCTCATCGATCCTGCGGCGCGTGCGCGCAACATCGCTTGCACCCTGGCTTTCGCGCACGGGGCGCCGACCCATGCGCGCGCCGACAGCAAGCGCCTGCGCCAGGTGCTCGTCAATCTGTTGTCGAATGCGGTCAAGTACAACGTCGACGGCGGCAGCATCGAAGTCACCGTCCAGGCCTTGTCGCCCGAAGGCGTCGACATCGTCGTGCGCGATACCGGGCCGGGGCTGGACCCGACCGCGTTGCAACGCATCTTCGAACCGTTCGAGCGCCTCGGGCAGGAGCGCGGCAATGTCGAGGGTACGGGCATTGGCCTCGCCATCGCGCGTGGCCTGGTGCGCGACATGGGCGGCGGCTTGAGCGTGACGAGCGCACCCGGTTCGGGCTGCACCTTCAACCTCGTGGTGCCGATGGCGCGCGCCGAAGACGCGCCGGTGCCGGTGGATCCGACCGATGCGGCCGAACCTACTGCGGCCCCCGCGGCCGGTGCTTCCGGCCCCGCATTGGTGCTGTACATCGAAGACAACCCGGTCGGCGCGATGCTGGTGAGCGCCTATTGCAAACAAATGCCCAATGTCCGTTGCGAAGTGGCGCGCACCGGCGCCGAAGGCATCGCGCGTGCGCTGCAACTCAAACCCGACCTCGTCTTGTGCGACATGCGCCTGCCTGACCTTACCGGCCATCAGGTGCTCGCGTCCTTGCGCGCGAACCCGGCCCTGGCCAAGACGCCTTGCGTGGTGCTTTCGGCCAATGCGATGACCGAAGACATCGCGGCCGCACGCGCGGCGGGCTTCGACGACTATTGGACCAAGCCGATCGCACCCCAGGAATTTCGCACCAAGGTCAGCCGGATGCTGCGCAGGCGATAATGCGGGCCATCATGCCCGCCGACTTCGAATCCAAACTCTGCACCCGCGCCGATCTGGCGCGCCGCGCTGCCGCGCTGCCGCACCCCGTGGTCTTCACCAACGGGGTGTTCGACATCCTGCATCGCGGCCATGTGACCTATCTCGCCCAGGCCCGTGCCGAAGGCGCGAGCCTCATCATCGCGGTCAATACCGATGCCTCGGTCAAGCGCCTGGGCAAAGGCGACGACCGGCCGGTGAACACCTGCGCCGACCGCATGGCCGTGTTGGCCGCGCTCGAAAGCGTGAGCCTGGTCGTGCCTTTCGATGAAGACACCGCGCGCGAAGCCGTGCTCGAAGCGCGGCCCGATGTCTACATCAAGGGCGGCGATTATGTCGTCGAGACCACGCCCGAAGGCGCGGCGGTGCTGGGTTATGGCGGCCGCGTGCGCGCAATCGCCTTCGAGCACGACCGTTCCACCACCGCGACGCTGGCGCGCATCCGCAAGAGCAACGAAGCATGAATACGCCCCCCAATCACGCCCCGCTCGTCGTCGAAACCCGCGGCGTCGGCATCGCCCAATCGGTCGAATCCGCGCATTACGGCAGCATCGCCGTCGTCGACACCACGGGCAATCTGCTCTGGTCGGTCGGCGATGCGCAAGCCTTGACCTTCAGCCGTTCCACGCTCAAGCCGTTCCAGGCGCTGCCTTTCGTCGAAGCCGGCGGCCTCAAGACTTTCGGCTTCGATGAGTCCGAAACCGCGATGCTGTGCGCGAGCCATTCGGGCGAAGACATGCATGTGGCGCTCGCCGAACGCATGCTGCGCAAGGCCGAATGCGACGAGCACCATCTGCAATGCGGCTGCCATGTGCCGATGCGGTATTCGGCCTTCGATCTGCCCGCGCCCACTGGGGCCACCTTCGATCAGCGCCACAACAATTGTTCGGGCAAGCATGCCGGCTTTCTTGCTTATTGCCGCATGACCGAGACTCCGCTCGACACTTATCTCGACGACGGCCATCCGCTGCAGCGTGCGATCCGTGCGCGTGTCGCGGCCACGGCCGGCATCGACGAAGCGACGCTCGCGGTCGGCATCGATGGCTGCTCGGCGCCCAATCT
>CAXBRX010000154.1:0-7815 GCA_963977835.1 uncultured Derxia sp. | reverse complement strand
CAGAGAGTTGCTGTCGCGCCTGCGCATTTCCTTCGATGTCGCTCGACCCGATGTCGACGAATCCCCTCACCCGGGCGAATCCCCGCTCGATACGGCCGTGCGCCTGGCGCTGGAAAAAGCCCGTGACGTCGCAACGCATTATCGCGACGCCCTCGTGATCGGCTCGGACCAGGTCGCCACCTTCGATGGCGTGCAGATCGGCAAACCGCATACGCATGAAAAAGCGCTCGAACAATTGCGCGCGATGCGCGGCCGCACCGTGACTTTTCATACCGCCTTGTGCCTGATCGACACCCGCGATGGCGTGGTGCGCACGCGCGAAACCCCGACCCGCGTGCATTTTCGCAATCTGCCCGACGCGGAGCTCGACGCCTACTTGCATGCCGAGCAGCCCTATGACTGCGCGGGTTCGGCCAAGAGCGAAGGCCTGGGCATCGCACTCATCGAACGCATGGAAGGCGACGATCCGAACGCCTTGATCGGCCTGCCCTTGATCGCCCTGGTCTCGATGCTGCGCGAAGCCAATTACCCGATCTTCGGCTGACGGCATGACGGGCACGGTTTATCTGGTTCCCAACACCCTCGGCGCGCTCGACGCGTCGGTCGACGCGCAAGCCATCGCTGCGGTGATTCCGCCTGCGGTCCGCGACATCGCCGCAACCCTCGACTATTACCTGGTGGAGAACGCCAAGACGGCCCGGGTCTTTCTCAAGGCGGTCGGCACTCGCGCGCCTATCCAGCAGATCGAGATGCAGGTGCTCGACAAAAACACGCCCGCGGCCGATCTCGACCGTCTGCTCGCCCCGGCGCTGGCCGGACGCGACATCGGCGTGTTGTCCGAGGCCGGCTGCCCGGCGATCGCCGACCCGGGCGCTCCCCTGGTGCGGCTCGCGCATGCCAAGTCGCTGCGCGTGCGGCCGTTGGTCGGCCCTTCGTCCATCCTGCTGACCGTCATGGGCAGCGGATTGTCAGGCCAGAGTTTCGCCTTCGTCGGTTACCTGCCCAGCGATCCGGGCGCCCGCACGCAAAGGCTGAAGGAACTCGAAGAACGCTCACGGCGCGAACAGCAAACCCAGGTTTGCATCGAAACGCCTTATCGCAACGCGGCACTGCTCGAAGCCATGGCGGCGACGCTGCAACCGGGTACCGATGTCTGCGTGGGCACCGACCTGACGCTCGCGACCGAATCGATCCAGACCTTGCCCGCGGCGCAATGGCGCGGCCGCGGCGCCGCGCTGCAAAAACGGCCGACGGTGTTCGCCTTGCTGGCGCCGCCGGCCGTCGCGCGCCGTTAATGCAGCTTCGGCGGCTGGTTCGCGGTACGCGCGAGCGCGCGTCCGAGCGCTTCGCCAGCCTGGCTCGAGATGCGCTTCGACAGACGTTCGAGCGTGCTTTCCTGCACCGTGTAATCGACCACGTCTTCAAACTTCAGCACATCGCGCGCGACTGAATCGACGGTGCCCAGACCGTCGACCAGGCCGAGGTCGATGGCTTGCGCGCCGTTCCAGACCAGCCCGCTGAACATGTCGGGCGTTTCTTTCAGACGCTTGCCGCGGCCTTGCTTGACCACATCGATGAACTGCTCATGGATCTGATCGAGCATCGCCTGCAGATGCTTGCGCTGGGTCTCGTTGACGGGCTGGAACGGATCGAGGAAGGCCTTGTTCTCGCCCGAGGTGTAGGCGCGGCGCTCGACGCCGAGCTTGTTCATCAACTCGGTCACGCCGAACGAATCCATGATCACGCCGATCGAGCCGACCAGACTGGCCTTGTCGACATAAATACGATCGGCCGCGGCGGCGATGTAATAGCCGCCCGACGCGCAGATGTCCTCGACCACCACTTCGATGGGCTTGGAGGGATCGCGCGCACGCAAACGTTTGATTTCGTCGGCGATCATGCCGGCTTGCACCGGAGAGCCGCCCGGCGAATTGATGCGCAGGATGATGCCCTTGGCATGCGGTTCGTCGAAGGCATCGTTGAGCGCGCTGATGATCTTCTCGGCCGAATTCTGTCCGTCCGCATCGATCACACCGTCGATCGAGATCAAGGCCGTATGGTCGGTGGTCGGCTCGCGCCCCGATTCCGCTTCATAGGCGAAGAAAGCGCCAAGCAGCAAGGTCACGTACAGCAAAGTAATGAGCTTGAAGAAGATGCCCCAGCGTCGCGCGGTGCGCTGTTCCTTCAAGGCACCGAAAGCGAGGCGCTCGAGCACGTCGCGCTCCCAACCAGGCGCCGCATTGGACGTAGGCGTGGGCGCAGGGGCCGCCGGTTGCGTGAAACTGGGCTCGGCGCGTGGGGCCGATGATTCCGGAGTTTGCTCAGGGTTCATGTCGTGGTGGGTTCAACGGGACGAAATCGGGAATCGGGGTGCCAATGTACCTGCCCGTCGCGCTCTTCGATGCTCAGCGCGATCAGGCGTTGACCAGCGCACGGACCTTGGATACATAGCCCGTCCTCGGGCCGATACATCGCGCCGTGCGTTGCACAAATCAAGTATAGGCCGGCAGCGTCGAAGAACCGACCGGGCTGCCAGTCGAGTTCGCTCGGCACATGCCGGCATTCGTTCAAATAAGCGTAGGCGCGCCCTTGATGGCGCACCACGAAAGCCGTCGCGGCGATCCAACGCTTGCCGAGATCCTGCTCGAGATCGAAGCGCACGCCCGGCCCGCCATCGACGAGCGCCGTGCTCGGGCAGATCGGTATGGCAGCGGCGCCGGATGGCGCCGGGCAAGTGCGTTCCATGTCAGGCATGCGCCAGCAGCCATTGTTGCAGCGCGTCCACCGAATCGACGATGGCGCGCGATGGCACGCTGCGCAGACTCTCGAGGTCATGGGCGCCGTAACTCACGCCCACGCCATCGGTGCCGGCGTTTGCCGCCATCAACAAATCATGGGTGGTGTCGCCGATCATCAGGGTCGCGGCAGGATCGACGGCCGCCTGCTCCATCAATTCGAGCAACATGCCTGGATGCGGCTTGGAAAACGACTCATCGGCGCAACGCGTCGCGTCGAAGAAATTGCCCACCCCCGCCACACCCAGGGCCCGGTCCAGGCCCAGACGCGATTTGCCGGTCGCCACCGCGAGCACATGGCCGCGTTCCTTGAGCGCCACCAGGAGTTCACGCGCGCCATCGAACAGACTCAATTGGTGATCGCGGGTCAGGTAGTAATGCCGGTAGCGCTCGACCATCTGCGGCACCATGGCCGGATCGAGGTCGGGCACCGCCTGCGCGAGCGCGTCGGCCAGCCCCAGCCCGATCACCTGCGAGGCCTGGGCCTTGCTCGGCACCGGCAGACCGAGGTCCTTGCACGCGAGCTGAATGCTCTGGGCGATCATGGCCGTCGAATCCATCAACGTGCCGTCCCAATCGAAAACGATCAATTCATACCGTCTTGCCACGCAATTTCTCCACTCGCAGTTTTTCCAGATAGCGCTCGCATTCGTTGGGCAGGGGCGCGGCAACCGTCAATGGCTCGCCGCTGCGCGGATGCGCGATCGTCAGCGCCGCGGCATGCAGGAACATGCGTTTGAGCCCTTGCTTGGCAAGCGCTTTGTTGAGTTCGAAGTCGCCGTAGCGCTCATCGCCGAGGATCGGATGCCCCAAGTGCGCGAGGTGCACCCGGATCTGATGGGTGCGCCCGGTCCGAAGTTCAGCCTCGACCAGGGTCGCCTCGGGAAAGCGCTCGACGACATTGACCACCGTATGCGCGCTTTGTGCGTCGGCGTCATGTCGGTCGGCCGCGTACACCACGCGCTCGCCATTCGCACCGACAGTCTTGCGCAAAGGCACGCGCACATGTTGGCGGTCGTTGGCCACCCGCCCTTTGACCAAGGCGAAATAGCGCTTGTCCATGGCTTTGTCGCCGCCATCGGGCGCCGCCTTGAGTTGCGCATGCATGGCCACCAGCGCCGAGCGCTTCTTCGCGATCATCAGGACGCCGCTGGTTTCGCGGTCCAGGCGATGGACGAGTTCCAAAAACGCCGCTTGCGGGCGGGCACGCCGCAATTGCTCGATGACCCCGTAACTGACGCCCGAACCGCCGTGCACCGCCACCCCTGCGGGTTTGTCGATGATCAGCAGATCGGCATCCTCGAACAGCACGGGAAACTCGCTGGGCGGGACCGGCGCCTCGGATTTGGCCGCGATGCGCATGGGCGGAACACGAAGTTCATCACCTTCCAGCAATCGATAATCAGGCGCTATTCGTTTTTTGTTCACCCGAACCTGGCCATCGCGGATGACGCGATAGACATGGGTTTTGGGGACACCCTTGCAAATGCGGAGCAGGAAGTTGTCCACACGTTGTCCCGCCTCTTCTGTGGATATCCGCAGCAGGCGCACCGCGTGCGGCGCAAGCGCTCGGGGCTCAGGCGCAGCTTTTGAATCTTTGCCCAAGTCCTTCATTTCCTATATAGTTTTCTCGTCCGCAGACTGAACCAAATGGGCCATACGGTCTGCGATGACGAATTGCAGCGCCGTCCCGCTGCCCGAATGGCAGGCAAGGCGCGCATTGTAGCGAACGGGTTCCCGCTCCCCGATTCGAGCGGGTCAGCGCAAGACCATGGAATGACGCATCGCAAGGCCGAGCCCGACGTGCTCGACCGGCGAAAGAAGCACGATAGGTTGAAAGAATTTGAGCGGTTGTCCACCGACAATCGCTTCATCGGAGGCAATAGGCTGCGCGACGTTGTCGCGGCGGCCTCACGAAGGAAAACATGCCGTAGGTGGTTGCATCGCGCCCTCACAAGCGGCGCCTGCCCATCAGCGGCGGTTGATGTTCAATCTGAACATCGCCGGGTGAACATGCCTCCAGTGGCCGGACTGCCCTGTAATTGCAGTCCTCTGCGCCGATTCTCCTGACCAACGTGCGTCGCGGAGTCCGCGGGATTGCTCTTTTGGAGCACCCATGAAACGCATGTTGTTCAATGCGACGCAAGCCGAAGAGCTGCGCGTCGCCATCGTCGACGGTCAGAAACTGATCGACATCGACATCGAAACCGCCGGACGCGAGCAACGCAAGTCCAACATCTACAAAGGCGTCATCACCCGCATCGAGCCTTCGCTCGAAGCCTGCTTCGTCAATTACGGCGAAGAACGCCATGGCTTTCTGCCGTTCAAGGAAGTGGCGCGCAGCTATTTCCGCGAAGGCGTGAATCCGCGCGACGCAACCATCAAGGAAGCGCTGCGCGAAGGCCAGGAAATCATCGTCCAGGTCGAAAAGGAAGAACGCGGCAACAAGGGCGCGGCGCTGACCACCTTCGTGTCGCTGGCCGGCCGTTACCTGGTCCTGATGCCCAACAATCCGCGCGGCGGCGGTGTGTCGCGCCGCATCGAAGGCGAAGACCGCCAGGAGTTGCGCGAAGCGCTCGACCTGATCGACATCCCCGACGGCATGTCGATCATTGCCCGCACTGCGGCGATCGGCCGTTCAGCCGAAGAATTGCAATGGGATTTGAACTACCTGCTGCAACTCTGGCAGGCCATCGACAGCGCCTCGCGTGAAAACGATGCGCCGGTCCTGATCTACCTCGAGTCGAGCCTGGTGGTGCGCGCGATCCGCGATTACTTCCAGCCCGACATCGGCGAGATCCTGATCGACACCGACGACATCTGCGAACAAGCGCAAAGCTTCATGTCGGTCGTGATGCCCGACATGGTCAATCGCGTGAAGCGCTACCGCGATGACGTGCCGCTGTTTTCGCGCTTCCAGATCGAGCACCAGATCGAGACCGCGTATTCGCGCACAGTGCCCCTGCCCTCGGGCGGCGCAATCGTGATCGACCATACCGAAGCGCTGGTGGCCATCGACGTGAACTCGGCGCGTTCCACGCGCGGTTCGGACATCGAGGAAACCGCGTTTCGCACCAACATGGAAGCCGCCGAAGAAGCCGCGCGCCAATTGCGCCTGCGCGACTTGGGCGGCCTGATCGTCATCGACTTCATCGACATGGAGTCGGGCAAGAATCAACGCGAAGTCGAAAACCGTCTGAAGGACGCGTTGCATGTCGACCGTGCGCGCGTGCAGATGGGCAAGATCAGCCGTTTCGGCCTGATGGAGCTCTCGCGCCAACGCCTGCGCCCGGCGCTGTCTGAAGGCAGCCATACGACTTGCCCGCGCTGCAACGGCACCGGCGTGATCCGCGATACCGACAGTTCGTCGCTGCACATCCTGCGCATCATTCAGGAAGAAGCGATGAAGGAAAACACCGCGGCCGTGCATTGCCAGGTGCCGATCGATGTTGCGGCCTACCTGCTCAACGAAAAGCGCAACGAAGTTGCGAAGATCGAAGCGCGCCACAACGTCGAAGTGGTGATGATCCCCAATCGCCACATCGAAACCCCGCATTACAAGGTCGAGCGTCTGCGCCACGACGACCAGCGCCTCGAATCGGCCAAGCCCAGCTATCAACTGGCCGAGGTGCCCGAAGAAACCGGCTACCAGCCGCGCGAAGAACGCGAGGCCAAGCCCAAGCAGGAAGCCGTAGTCAAGGGCATCCTGCCCGATGCCCCGCCGCCGCCCGCCCCGACCCCGGCTCCGGTGCAAGCGCCCGTCGCGGCCGCGGAAGGCCCGGGCCTGATCCAACGCATCATGGGCTGGTTCCGCGCGGCTCCGGCGCCGCAAACCCCGGCGGCCGAGCCGACGGTGTCGACGCCGACCACCAAGACCGGTGGCCGTCAGCCGCGTGAAGGCGGCAACCGCCGCAACGAACGCGGCAATCGCGGTGGCGAGCGCAACAAGGAAGATCGCAAGCCCGGCGAGCGCAACGAGCGTGGACAGGAAGGCCGCAAGCGCGACGAACGTCCGCGCAATGCCACGCCTGCGACGCCGGCGAAGCCCGAGCAGGCAACGCCCGCTTCGAAGAACGAAGGCGGCAAGCGCAACGGCGAGCAACAAGAACGCCGCCGTCGCGATGAACGCCGTCCGCGCCGCAATGAAGAAGCCGGCAACGCCGCGGCTGCGCAAGAGCTCGTGACGACCGCCGCACCCGAAGCCCAGGCCCTGGTGCCGAGCGAAGCGCCGGAAATCGAACTCGTCGCACCGGTCGTCGATGGCGTCGCCCTGCCCGAAGGCGCGAGCGACGAAAACACGTCGGCAGGCGATGGCACCGAGCGCAAGCGTCGCCGCCGCGGCCGTCGCGGTGGCCGCAACCGTGCCGATCGTCGTGAAGGCAGCGCCGAGGGCAATGCCAACGGCGCCGACGAAGCCGACGAGGCCGGTGATGAATCGTCCATGGAGAACGTCGCAGACGCACAGCCGGTGCAATCCGAACCGGTGAACATCGAAGCGCCATCCGAAGATAGCTGGCCAGCCCCCGAAGTATTGCCGCCCGCTGAGGTCGTCGCGCCGCAAACGCCGGCTGTCGTTGCCGAAGTCGCGCCGGTCGAAGCACCGGTTGCGGTCGAAGTGGCTGCGCCGGTCGCCGCTCCCGTGGTGGTTGCCGCCCCCGTCGAACCGGAACCCGTCGTCGCAACGCCCGCCCCGGCGCCGGTCCAGGTACCCACCGCGACTGCTGCGCCGCTGCCGGTCGAACAATTGCGCGAAATGTTGACCGCGGCCGGCATGGCCCTGGTCGAGACTGATCCGGCCAAGCACGCCGTGGTGCGCGAGCGTACGCAGATCGATGCCAGAGCGCTTGAGCGCCGCGACATCGCTCACCGGAATGCCGCGCACCCGCTTGCCGAGGGCTCGCGGCTAAACAGGGAGGGGACGTCGACGATCTTGCCCGCGGGGTCATAGGCCCAGCCGTGGTAGGCGCAGACGTGATACTTGGCGTTGCCCTTGTCGGCGCGCTGCAGCACCGCGCCCTTG
>CAXBRX010000153.1:0-7862 GCA_963977835.1 uncultured Derxia sp. | reverse complement strand
TGGATGACACCTTTGGTGGCTGGAAGAAGGCTCAGCAGGATCACTTCAATGATGGGGGCACCTTTGACCAGATCTTCAGTCAGGTGCGGAAGTAAACATGCTGTTGTCGCGAACCTTGCTGAAGCGGCCCTCCGTGCTGCCAGGCTTTGACCTGGCACTGGGCCTGACCCTGCTGTACCTCACCTTGATCGTGCTGCTGCCTTTGTCTTCGCTGGTCTTCAAGAGTGCGACGCTCGATGCCGATCATTTTCTGGCGGCGGTCGGTGCGCCGCGCGTGCTGGCCTCGTATCGCCTGACGTTCGGCGCTGCGCTCGCGGCGGCTTTCGTCAATGCCGTGTTCGGATTGATCGTCGCGTGGGTTCTGGTGCGCTACGAGTTTTTCGGCAAACGACTGTTCGACGCGATGGTCGATCTGCCTTTCGCCTTGCCGACCGCCGTGGCCGGCATCGCCTTGACTGCGCTTTATGCACCCAAAGGCTGGCTCGGCGCGTTGCTGGCCGACTGGGGCCTGCGCGTGGCATTCACCCCGCTCGGCGTCGTGGTCGCGCTCATCTTCATCGGACTGCCTTTCGTCGTACGCACCGTTCAGCCGGTGCTCGAAGAAACCGAACGCGAATTCGAGGAGGCCGCCGCGTCGCTCGGGGCGAACCGGCTACAGACCTTCGTGCGCGTGATCTTTCCGGCCGTGCTGCCCGCGTTGTCGACTGGCTTTGCGCTCGCATTCGCGCGCGCGGTCGGCGAGTACGGATCGGTGATCTTCATCGCCGGGAACATGCCGATGGTCTCCGAAATCACGCCGCTGATCATCATCACCAAGCTGGAGCAATACGATTACGCGGGAGCCACCGCCATCGCCCTGGTGATGCTCGCGATCTCGTTCGCTTTGCTGCTCGTCATCAACGGCCTGCAGGCCTGGCATGCGCGGCGCAATGGGACCGATCAGGCCCGCCCTGGAGCGCTTCGATGAGGCCGACGCGCGCACACCTGACCGAGCCGCGTGCGGTGCGCTACGCCTTGATTGCGCTGGCATTGGGTTTCCTCGGCCTGTTCCTCGCATTGCCGCTGGCCACGGTGTTCCTTGAGGCCTTGCGCAAGGGCGTCATGGTCTATCGCGCGGCGATCACCGATGCCGACGCCTTGGCTGCATTGCGCCTGACGGTGCTGGCGGCGGCGATCGCCGTGCCCTTGAACATGGTGTTCGGGATCGCGGCTGCCTGGGCGATCGCGAAGTTCCGTTTTCGCGGCAAGCAGGCGCTGATCACCTTGATCGATCTGCCGTTTTCAGTGTCGCCGGTGGTGGCGGGGCTTGTGTTCGTGCTCATGTTCGGCACGCAGGGCTGGTTGGGCCCGTGGCTCGACGCGCATGATCTGAAGATCGTGTTCGCACTGCCCGGCATCGTGCTGGCCACGGTGTTCGTGACCTTTCCATTCATCGCGCGCGAATTGATTCCGTTCATGCAAGCTCAGGGCAGCGAGGAGGAGCAGGCGGCGCTCACCCTTGGCGCGCGCGGATGGCAGATCTTCTGGCGCGTCACGCTGCCCAACGTCAAATGGGCGCTGCTCTACGGCGTGATTTTGTGCAATGCGCGTGCAATGGGTGAGTTCGGCGCGGTCTCGGTGGTGTCGGGGCATGTGCGCGGCTTGACCAACACCTTGCCGTTGCACGTCGAGATTCTTTACAACGAATACCAGTTCGCGGCCGCGTTCGCCGTGGCTTCCTTGTTGACCTTGCTCGCCCTGGTCACCCTCGTCGTCAAGCATGTTGCGCATCGGCATCGAGCCGACGCCGGGTTGCCGATGGAGCCCATCGTTTCGGCCCGCATCCCATGAGCATCGAAATTCGTTCTGTCTCCAAGCGTTTCGGCGCATTCACCGCGCTCGACGAAGTCACGCTCGATGTCGCCTCAGGCGAATTGATCGCATTGCTCGGTCCGTCCGGATGCGGCAAGACCACCTTGTTGCGCATCATCGCCGGACTCGAGGCGCCCGATGCGGGCAGCATTCTGTTTGCGGGCGAGGATGCGACCGATGTGCAGGTGCGCGAACGCCAGGTGGGCTTCGTATTCCAGCATTACGCGCTGTTCCGCCATATGAGCGTGTTCGAGAACGTCGCCTTCGGTCTGCGCGTGAAGCCGCGCCGCGAGCGACCGAGCGAACGCGACATTCGCGCAAAAGTGCAGGCCTTGCTCGCGCTGGTGCAGCTCGATTGGGTTGCCGATCGTTACCCGGCCCAGTTGTCGGGCGGGCAGCGCCAACGCATCGCCTTGGCGCGCGCGCTCGCGGTTGAGCCGAAAGTCATGTTGCTCGACGAACCATTCGGCGCGCTCGACGCCAAGGTGCGCAAGGAGTTGCGGCGTTGGTTGCGTCGCTTGCACGACGAGTTGCATGTGACCAGTCTGTTCGTGACCCATGATCAGGAAGAAGCGCTCGAGGTCGCCGATCGCGTCGTGTTGATGAACTCCGGACGCATCGAGCAGATCGGCAAGCCCGAAGAAGTCTGGCGGCAGCCGGCCAACGCATTCGTGGTCGGCTTTCTCGGCAACGTCAATCGTTTTGATGGCGTGATCGACGCGGGGTTCGTGCACGTGGGTGGATACGCCTGGCGCACCCACGAACATGCGCAGGTGCGCGATCGCAAGGCGGTGGCTTTCGTGCGGCCGCACGAGTTCGAGATCGAACGCTACAGCCCGGGCGCGCAAGGCATCGTGGTGCAACTGTCGCGGGCATTGCCTTTCGGCGCCAGCGTGCGGCTGGAGCTTTACGGCACCGGGCCCGAAGCCGAGATCGAGGCCGAGTTGCCGGTCACGGCCTATGACGCGCTGGCCTTGCGCATCGGCGAAACCCTGGTCGTGCGGCCGCGCAACGCCCAGGTCTTCGTGCAATGAATGCGCGGCCTCGCGCCTTATGCCTGGGCGGCAGAAGTACAGATGAAATCCTTCGTTTGCGCCGCACCATCGGTGTGAAACACTATGGCTGTCTCGATGTTCATTTGACGGATTCCATCATGTCGTTCGCCGCCTTCCGCTTCTCGATTGCCTACGTTGCCGCGTCGATCGCGGTCAGCGTCGCATCCGGTGCCCGCGGCCGAATGTGCCGGCCTTGCTCCGGTCCTGACTGCGTCTGAACGACGCGGTCGCCATGCGCCTCCGACGCGTTGCGTTGCGCGGAGTGTTCCCAGTTCGATTTGTCGCCGCTGCCGGTGAGGCGGGCGTGCGTCCAAGCGGAGTGTTCTTCGATGTCTGATGCCCAGGTGATTCATGCATCACTCGCGCCTTTGATCCGTCTGCGCGAAGTGAGCAAGTCCTTCAAGCTGCCCGACGGCAAGCGTTTCGATGCGGTCAAACAAGTGTCGCTCGAAGTGCGCGCGGGCGATGTCTTCGGCCTCATCGGCAAAAGCGGCGCGGGCAAGTCGACGTTGCTGCGTCTCATCAATCTGCTCGAGCGTCCCGATGCGGGCGAGGTGCTGGTGAACGGCCAGAACCTGCTCGATCTGAACAAGCGTGCCTTGCGCGAAGCGCGCCAATCGATCGGGATGATCTTCCAGCAATTCAATCTGCTGCAAAACGCCACCGTTTTCGACAATGTCGCGTTCCCGTTGCGCATCCATGGCAAGCACAGCCGCGCCGAGATTGCCGCGCGGGTGCGCGAATGCCTCGAGATCGTGGGCCTCACCGACAAGATCGACGCATATCCGGCGCAACTCTCGGGCGGGCAGAAGCAACGCGTCGCGATCGCGCGGGCACTCGCACCCAGGCCCGCGGTGTTGTTGTGCGATGAGCCGACTTCGGCGCTCGACGCAGAGACCACGCGCTCGGTGCTCGACACCCTGCGCGAAATCAACGCGCGGTTCGGTGTGACCATCGTCATCGTCACGCATGAACTCGAAGTGGTGCGCGCTTTGTGCCGCCAGGTCGCGGTCGTCGAAGCCGGCGTCATCGCCGAGCAATTCGCGGTGGCCGATACCGCCACGCCGCGCCGCACCCGGTTGGGCCGCGAACTCGCGGCGCATGTGCCGCATGTGGTCGTGGATGCCGACGAACTCGGCGCCGACGGTGAACCTGTTTCCGCGGAGTACGCCCATGTTTGAGAACATCATCGAAATCCTGCCCGAACTCTGGCTTGCGATCGGACAAACGCTGTTGATGCTGGGCATCGGTCTCGGCGCGGCCTTGCTGATCGGCGGCCCGCTCGGCGTGCTGTTGTTCCTGCTGAGTCCTGGGCAATCCTTGCAGAACCGACCCTTGTTCGCGGTGCTCAACTGGCTCGTGAATACCGTGCGCTCGTTCCCGTTCATCATCTTGCTGGTGGCGTTGGTGCCGTTCACGCGCGTGATCGCGGGCACCTCCATCGGGCCGGTCGCAGCGGCCGTGCCCTTGTCGTTCGCGGCGATTCCTTACCTTGCGCGTCTGGTCGAGCAATGCCTGCGCGAAGTGCCGCGCGGTGTGATCGAAGCCGCGCATGCGATGGGCGCTTCCGAATTGCAGATCGTCTGGCGTGTGCTGGTGGTCGAAGCGCGTTCGGGCCTGGTGCTCGCGCTCACCGTGCTCGCGATCAGCTTCCTGTCGTATTCCGCGATCGCCGGCGTGGTCGGTGGCGGCGGCATCGGCGACCTCGCGATCCGCTACGGCTATTACCGTTTCCAGACCGACGTCATGGTGTTCACCGTGGCGCTGCTCGTGGTCTTCGTCCAGATCATCCAATTCACCGGCACCGTGCTCGCGCGGCGCCTCGACAAACGCTGAATCGCTCCTCTTTCCATTTCAATTCATCCAAGGAAAATTCATCATGAAGCTTCAACGTCGCTCGCTGTTGCGTACGCTTTCCGTCGCCGCCTTCGCGGCCACCACGCTCGTCGCCACCAGTGCCTTCGGTCAGGCCGCCACCAAGAAAGAACTCGTCATCGGCGCGACCGCCGGCCCCAACATCGACCAGCTCAAACTCGGCATCAAGCCCATCCTCGAAAAGAAGGGCTACAAAGTGAAGCTGGTCGAATTCAATGATTATGTGCAGCCCAATCTCGCGCTCGCGCAAGGCTCGCTCGACGCCAATTTCTTCCAGCACATCATCTACCTGAAGAAGTTTGCGACCGACCAGAAACTCGACCTCGTCGACATCACCCAAGGTCCGATCGCGCCGCTCGGCGTGTATTCCAAGAAGCGCAAGAGCCTGGCCGAAGCCAAGGAAGGCGATCGCATCACGCTGCCCAATGATCCGAGCAACCTCGCGCGTGCCCTGGTGCTGCTTGAACAACACAAGCTCATCACCGTGAAGCCGGGTGCCGATCCGCTGCGCATCTCCGAAAAGGATGTGGCCGAGAATCCGCGCAAGCTCAAGTTCGTGCCGCTCGAAGCCGCGCAATTGCCGCGTTCGCTCGATGATGCCGATTACGCCATCATCAACGGCAATTTCGCGATTGCGTCGGGCCTCAAGCTGACCGAAGCCGTCGCGCTCGAAAAGACGCCCGACCATTACTTGCTGGTCGCCGCCGTCAAGCGTGCCGACAAGGACACGCAATGGGCCAAGGACATCGTCGAAGCCTTCCATTCCAAGGAATTCAAGGCCGTGCTCGACCAGCATTTCAAGGGCTATGCCCGTCCGAGCTTCCTGCAATAAGGCTGCACGCCATGGCGACGCTGGTACGTTTTGATGCCGCAGGTGTCGCGCATGAAGTCGTGCGCGGCACGGCGGCGGTGACCGAAGCGCTGGCCACCCTGGGCCTCGGCTTTGGCCGATGGCCCGAGTTGCGCGGCGGCGATCCACTCATCGCTTATGCCGACGAGATCGCCGCACTCGTCGCGCGCTACGACATCCGCAGCCAGGACCGTGTCGCGCTCAAGCCTGGCGATGCGCGCTGGCCTGCGTTGCGCGCGCAATTCCAGACCGAGCACACCCACGACGATTTCGAGATCCGGGTCTTCGTGGGTGGGCGCGGGCTGTTTCGTGTGCGCGGCCCCGATGCCTTCTACGGCTTGTTGTGCGAAGCCGGCGATTGGGTCTCGGTGCCGGCCGGCACCCAGCATGATTTCGATGCCGGTGCGGAGCCCGATTTCGATGCGCTGCGTTTGTTTGCGCGGCCCGATGGCTGGGTGGCCAAGCCGACCGAAGCGGCGCGTCCGCCTTTGCCCGATTTCGACGAATTCATCGCGCGCTTCGGCTGAAGCGCTTCAAGCCTGGTGGGTCAGCCGCGCAACGCCGCGAGCGACGCGCATTGCCGGCCTTGCGCATCGAAATTCGCCGCTTCCAGCCAGCGCTCGAAGGCCGCCTTGCAAGCCGGCCATTCGGTATCGAGCATCGAATACCAGGCCGAATCGCGGTTGCGGCCTTTCACGATCAGATGCTGGCGGAACGTGCCTTCATACGCGAAGCCCAGTCGCAGCGCCGCGGCACGGCTCGGCGCATTGAGGTCGTTGCATTTCCATTCGTAGCGTCGATAACCGAGTGTGTCGAAGGCATGGCGCGCCATCAGATACATCGCCTCGGTGGCGGCCGGCGTACGTTGAAGCAACGGTGAATACAGGATGTGCCCGACCTCGATGACCCGATGCTCGGGCGTGATGCGCAAAAAACTCGCCTGGCCCGCGATCTTGCCGTCGACTTCGATCGCGAAAAACAAAGGATCAGTCGAAGCGGCATTGGCTTCGGTCCACGTGCGAAACGCGGCGGCATCGGCAAACGGACCATACGGCAAATAGGCCCAGAGCGCGGCATCGTCGGGGCCGTGGGTGCGTTCAAACAAGAGCACCGCGTCGCGCGCCGGATCGAGCGGGCGCAGCGTGCAATACCGGCCGATGAGCGTGGTGGCGACCGGCCGCGCGGCGGGCTGGGTCGAGACTTCTTGGCCGAGGGGCAGGGCGTTGGCGTTCATGCGGATGGGCTCATGGAGAACGAAAGGGCGTGTGATCGATGAGGACGAACGATCATACGGGCGGGATGCGCACGGCCTCGCACCAGGCGAGGACGGCGTCATGGTCGGGCGGCAGCAGGCCGCCGTAATCACCGACGAATTCGGTCCAGTCCGGCACGATGGACGGTTTGACCGTGGTGAGCAAAGGCAGGCCGGTTTCGAGCGCGAGAATCATCTCGGTGCGCAGCCCCTGGCCCGAAGCCTCGAACTTGCCGAATTTGTTGACGACCACCAGATCGGCGGGCAGGTCGAGCGCGCGGCGCACGAAGCGTCCGGCGTCGGCGAGTTGCCCGGGGTCGACCACGCAGCCGCTCGCGCCACTGCCGAGGTCTTGCGAAATCTGCACGCGCTCGCCCGAGAGCAGGTCTTCGAGGAACATCGCGCGGCAACAGTCGTCATGAAACTCCTCGAACGGCGCGACCGCACCGCCGACGACCCAGCCCGCGGCGCGCAGGCGTGCGACCAGCGGCAGCATGAAGCCTTCGACATGCGCATCGGCATCGAGCGCAATGGCGGCGATGCGCGGCTGGAGGAGGGGTTCGGCCATGCCGCGATTCTAAGCGCCGGCAGGGTTCGCGTCGGGCGGATTGGCGTGGGCCGGACGCTTCAGACGGAAAGCGCCAGGCGGGCACAGCGCTCGACACGAAGGCCGGGCGAACCCGGCCTTTTCAGTTTTAAACCCGCTTGCTCTGCGACAAGCTTAGTATTTGGCAACAACAGCCTTGGTCGGCTGATCAAAGCGATAACGCAGACCAACCGATATAATGTCGACACGCGATTTCACATCAGCTGTCAAAGTCGCAGCAGCAGTGGTAAAGGCAGGATTGACCGCACTTGTGATCGACACAGGTGTTGAACGCGCTGCGAAGATATGGGTGTATCCCACATCAAGCGTGGTCTTTTCTGAGATCACATAATTAGCACCAATGCTGGCCCAGATGCGATCATTGTCAGGCAG
>CAXBRX010000152.1:0-7886 GCA_963977835.1 uncultured Derxia sp. | reverse complement strand
ACCGACGGCCAGACCCAGCGAGCGTTGCGCGGCCGGTGCCGCAGCAGGCGGCGCCGCAACCACGGCTTCGGCAAGCTTCTTTTCGAGCGCGCCGCGGCTTTCGCGATGGTGCTCCTCCGACAAGGCGCCCGATTGATGCAAGGCGTCGAGTTGGGCGATCTGTTGCTTGAGCTGCGCGACCGGCGCCGCTTCATCGGCGGGTGCGGGTTTGCCAAGCAAAGGACGCACGACGAACCACCAGCTTGCGAGCGTCATCAAGCCGGCGATGGAGATGAACTGAATCATTGAACGGACTTTCCTTCGGAACCGGGGACCTCGATCTCTTCGGGATCGGGCTCGAATTGATCGGCACGCATGCGCATGCGTTTACGCAGGATCAGGATCAGCGCGCCCACGCCCACCACCAGCAGCGCCAAAGGGCCGAACCACAAGAAGGCGGTGGTCGCCTTGAGCGGCGGGCGATACAAGACGAAATCGCCATAGCGCGCGGTCATGTAATCGACGATCTGCGCATCGGTATCGCCTTGGCGGATCATCTCGCGCAATTGCTTGCGCAGATCGACCGCGAGGTCGGCGTTGGAATCGGCGATGGTCTGGTTCTGGCAGACCAGGCAACGCAATTCGGAGCCGATGCGCATCAGGCGATCTTCGGTCACCGGGTCATCGCTGGCGGGGGCGGCGTCCTTGGCGGCAGCCGGCAGATGCGCGAACGCGAATGCGCACACCAGCCCAGCCAGAGCGGCCCGCAACGCTTGCGGGAAGAACGACTTAGCCATTGAGTTCCTTGATCAGCGGTTGAATCTTGGTGCGCAGCACCTCGTGCGTGACCGGACCGATCTGCTTGTAGCGAATGGTGCCGGTCTTGTCGATCACGAAGGTTTCGGGCACGCCGTAGACGCCGAAGTCGATGCCGACCTTGCCGTCATGGTCGTACAAGGACGCGGTGTACGGATTGCCGAAATTGTTGAGCCAGGCCATGCCGTCGGCGCGCTCGTCCTTGTAGTTGAGACCGTAGATCGGCACTTCCTTGAGGCGCGAATACTCGACCAGGATCGGATGCTCTTCGCGGCAGGCGCTGCACCACGAAGCCCAGACATTGAGGATCCAGACCTTGCCCAGCATGTCGTCGCGGCGGATGGTCTGCTCGGGCTTGTCGAGCTGGGTCAGCGCGAACGTGGGCGCCGGTTTGCCGATCAGCGGCGATGGCACTTCGCGCGGATCGCGATTGAGACCAACGGCGAGGAACACCACCAGGACGATGAACAGTCCGAGCGGCAACAAAAAACGCATCATGATGAATTGGACTCCGTCTGCAATGACTTCAAGCGCGGTTCGCGGCCAGCGCATCGACCGTGCTGGCGGCCTTTTGCTTGCTGCGATAACGGCGATCGGACGCGGCCAGCAAGCCGCCGAAGGCCATCACCAGGCAGCCGACCCAGATCCAGTCGACGAAAGGCTTGTAATACACGCGCACGATCCAGGCGCCGCCCGGCAATTCTTCGCCGAGCGAAACATACAGATCACGCGTGATGCCCGGGTCGATCGCGGCTTCGGTCATCGGGTTGGGCTGGGCGGGATAAACGCGCTTTTCCGGGTGCAGCGTGGTCACCGGCTTGCCGTTGCGCATGATCTCGACCGTGCCCTGGGCCGCCCGGTAATTGGGGCCCGGCACTTCGCGCACACCGCGGAAGGTGAATTGATAGCCGTTGATCTCGGTGCTGTCGCCGACGTCCATGCGCACATCGCGTTCGGTCTCGTAGGTCTTGACCATCGTGACCCCGAACGCAAACATCGCCACGCCCAGGTGCGCGACCATCATGCCGACCATCGCACGCGGAATCAGGCGCGCCCGTGCAACCAGGCTGGTCTTGACCCCGGCGGTCGGACGCACGCGTTCCCACAGATCGGTCACGATCGCGGCGACGATCCAATACGTCATCAGGAAGCCCAGCGTGGTCATGAAGCTGATGCGCCCGGCCAGCCAGCCGGTGAGCAAAGCCGCGACGATCGCGACCGCGGCGGCCCAACGCAGGCGCACGGCCAGATCCGGCAGCGAAGCTTCCTTCCAGCGCGCGAGCGTGCCGAGCGCCATCAGGAACACCACCGGCGTGATCAAGGGAATGAACACGGTTTCGAAATACGGCGCGCCGACCGAAATCTTGCCGAGGTTCATCGCATCGAGGATCAGCGGATAGAGCGTGCCGAGCAGCACCGCGCCCATGGCGACGAGCAGCAGCACGTTATTGCCCAACAGCATCGATTCACGCGACACCAGCGAGAACCGGGCGCCCAGCCCCACCTTGGGCGCGCGCCAGGCAAACAGCGTCAGCGAGCTGCCGATGACGATCACGAGGAAGCCGAGGATGAACAGGCCGCGCCGCGGATCGGTCGCGAAGGCATGCACCGACGACAACACGCCCGAGCGCACGAGGAAAGTGCCGAGCAGCGAAAGCGAAAACACCATGATGGCGAGCAGCACGGTCCAGACCTTGAAGCTGCCACGTTTTTCCGTGACCGCGAGCGAATGGATGAGCGCGGTGCCAGCCAGCCAGGGCATGAAGGACGCGTTTTCGACCGGGTCCCAGAACCACCAGCCGCCCCAGCCGAGTTCGTAATAGGCCCAGGCGCTGCCGAGCGCAATGCCGATGGTGAGGAAGATCCAGGCCGCGGTCGTCCAGGGACGGGTCCAGCGCGCCCAGGTCGCATCGAGATTGCCGCCGATCAGCGCGGAAATGGCAAACGCGAACGCGACCGAGAACCCGACATAGCCCATGTAGAGCATCGGCGGATGAAACACCATGCCCGGGTCTTGCAACAACGGGTTGAGGTCGCGGCCATCGGGCGGAATCGGAAACAGCCGCTCGAACGGATTGGACGTGAGCAGCATGAACAACAGGAAGCCGAAGCTCACCAGCCCCATGACGGCCAGGATGCGCGCCACCACCGGTCGCGGCAGATTGCCCGAGAACATCGTGACCGCAAGCATCCAGACCACCAGCATGAAGGTCCAGAGCAGGAGCGAGCCTTCATGGCCGCCCCAGACGCCCGCGATCCGGTATTGCAAAGGCAAAGCCGAATTGGAATTGGAAGCGACGTACCAGAGCGAGAAATCGTTGTTGATGAAGGCCGAGGCCAGCAACGCGAAAGCCGCGGCCACCAGCACGAATTGCGTCTGCGCCGCGGTGCGCGCGACCGACATCCAGGCCACATTGCCGCGCGCCGCGCCGATGAGCGGCACCACGCCTTGCACCAGCGCCACCGCCATGGCGAGCACCAGCGCGATCTGTCCGAGTTCAGCGATCATGGTTTGGCTCCCGACGTGGACACAGTGCTGGCGATGCGTTCGTTGGTCTGCTTGGCGTTCTTCAGCGCCTCGGCGGCTTCGGGCGGCATGTAGTTTTCATCATGCTTGGCGAGCACTTCCTTGGCGACAAAGACGCCGTTATCGGCGATCTGCCCTTGCGCGACCACGCCTTTGCCTTCCTTGAACAAGTCGGGAAGGATGCCGCTGTACTTGACCGGCACGGTCTGGACGTTGTCGGTCACGATGAACCGCACCTCGACGCCTTCGCGCTGCAGACTGCCGGGCTGCACCAGACCGCCGATGCGGAAAGTGCGGCCGACCGGCGCTTCCTTGGCCGCGATCTGGGAGGGCGAATAGAAAAACACCAGATTGCTCTGGAAGGCATTGAGCACCAGGGCGACGGCGATGCCGACACCGGCGAGGATGACGCCGACGATGGCGAATTTCTTGTGACGCGGTTTCATTTCCAGGCTTCCTTGCTGTACTGCGTTGCTTGTGCACCGACGGCTTGTGCGAGGGCAGCTTCAGCCTTCGCGCGTTGATGGCGGCGCCATACCAGAATCGGTTCGACGAACATGAACACGGCCGTCAGGGCGAAAGAACCCCAGACATAGACGCCGTAGCCGCCCATCGCGAGGAAGTCGGCAAAGCTTTTCCAGTAGATCATGCGTGGCCTCCCGACCCTGCTTGCCAGCCCGCATGACCGGGCTGCCCCACCACAGACTGTTCCGCGACCCATTGGTTCTCGCGTTCGCGCTCGAGAATGATGGCGCGTACCCGCGTGAGCACCACTGCGATCGTGTAAAACCAGAAAGCGATCGCGAGGATCAGCATCGCGGTGAGCATGATCGAGGCCATCTTGGGCGCCGCCGTCATGCTGACCGACGCACCTTGGTGCAGCGTGTTCCACCATTTGACCGAGAAATGGATGATCGGCACGTTGACCGCGCCGACGAGCGCCAGCAGCGCCCCCGCGTTGTCGGCACGCCGCACATCGTCGATCGATTCGACCAGGGCGATGTAGCCGAGGTAGAGGAACAATAGGATCAATTCCGAGGTCAGGCGCGCATCCCAGACCCACCAGGTACCCCAGGTCGGCTTGCCCCACAAAGCACCGGTCCACAAGGCGATGAAGGTGAACATCGCGCCGGTCGGTGCCAGTGCGCGCGCCATCATCGACGACATGCGGGTGTTGAAGATCCAGCCCACCGCGGCCCAGACCGCCATCACGACATAGATGAACATCGACATCCAGGCCGCCGGCACATGGATGAAGATGACGCGATAGGCATCGCCTTGCGTCGCGTCGGTCGGCGCGACGAGCAGGCCGATGTACAGCCCGACGATGGCCAGCACGGCCGCGGCGACCGCGAACCAAGGCGCCAGCCGACCGGCCAGCCGGTAGAACCGCGAAGGCGCCGCAAAGGTGAACCAGCGTATCGAACCCATACCGCTCACTCCGTCGAAATCCTCAAGGCGGCCGCAGCCGCCAACGGGGCCAAGAGCACCGTCATGATCAGCAAAGCGCCGAGCAAGGAGAAATGCCCGGCCGCGGAAATTCCCGAGGCGATCGCGCCGACCGCCCCGGCGCCGAAGATCAAGGTCGGCACGCACAAGGGCAGGATCAGCAAGATGATCAGCACGCCGCCGCTGCGCAGACCGAGGGTCAGCGCAGCCCCGACGCTGCCCAGCAGACTCAGGATGGGCGTGCCGAGCAGCAGCGTGGCCGTGAGTGTACCGAGTGCAAGCCCATCGAGCCCGAACATGAGTCCGATCACTGGGGACATCAGGGTCAAAGGCAGTCCGGTCAGCAGCCAATGCGCGGTCGCCTTGGCTGCCGCGATCTCGACCACCGAATGCCCGGACACCAGCATCTGGTCGAGCGAGCCGTCGCCGTAATCGCTGGCGTAAAGGTTGGTGACCGACAACATCGCGGCCAGCAAGGCGCAGACCCAGACCACGCCGGGCGCGATCTGGCGCAGGGTGTCGGGTTCTGGCCCCACGCCGAGCGGAAACAGGCTGACCGAGACGAAGAAAAAACCGATCGGCAAGACGGCTTCGACACGGCGCCGATGAGCCAGGCGCAGATCGCGCGCCACGATGGTGGTGAAAACGCTGGCCATGTCAGTGCAGGCTGTCCATGTCGAAGACGATCGGCGTCACCGCCTCGAGCGCGAGCGCCTGATGGCTGGTCAGCACGATGGCGCCGCCGCGGCCGAGGTGTTCGATCAGGGTCTGGTTCAAACGCGCCACGCTCTGGACATCGAGCGCATCGAAAGGTTCGTCGAGGATCCACAAGGCCGGGCCGTCGCACAAGGCGAGTTGCGACAACGCGACGCGCCTGCGCTGGCCTTGCGACAAGGTGCGCACCGGCAAGGACACCAGATGCGCAATGCCGAACACGCCGAGCGCACGCACGATCGCGGCGATGGCGGTGTCGCGGCCATGCAGCTCGGCGTTGAAGGCCAGGGCCTCGGCCACCGTCAGGTCTTCCTTGAGCGCATTGGCATGCGCCACATAGACCGAGGGCAGCACCCGGCCGCCCATGAAGCGGCGCACCGGCTGGCCTTGCCAGAGCACGCTGCCGGCGTCGGGCCGGCCCAGGCCGATCAAGAGGCGCAACAGGCTGGTCTTGCCGCTGCCGTTGCTGCCGCGCAGCCAGACGAGTTGTCCGGCATGCACGGCGAGGTTGAGTCCGCGAAAGATGATCCGGTTGCCGCGTCGGCACGCCAGATCGCGCGCCGCCAGCATCGGAATGCCGCCAGCGTCAGTAGTCGTATCGATAGCCGACGTAGAAGAAAGCACGGGTGGTGGTATCGCTTTGCGTGAGCCCCTCGGTCTTGCTGCGTTCGACGCTGAAATCAGACTCGAGCGACAGCCGCTGCCCCATGCGGTAGGACAAGCGCAATTCCGGCGTCCAGCGGTCGGTGCGCGTCCCGTTCGTATCGGACTGGGTATAAAACTTGAGCGAGGGTTCTAATTGCCAGTTCTGGTAGAGCACCGACAGGTTGTTGTAGGAGGCGAGCTTGCCGTCGAAATCGGGCGCGCTGACATACGTGAAGTTGAAAATGTGCGCGTCGCGGCTGGAGTATAAATTGGTTGCGATGGCTTGCAGGCTATAGCTCATGATGTTGCCGGTGCCGGGCCGCGCGGGGATGTCGACCGTGCCGTCGTTGTACGAGGGCAAAGCGTCGATCTTGGTCAGGCGGGCATCCAGGCCGAGCTGCAGGTTTTCGATCACCGGCACGGTCACGCCGAGCAGGCCTTGATTGGCATAGGCGGTCTTCGCCTGGGCCAACTGGCGCACGGTATCGAGGCTCTGGAAGGCCAGCATGTCCTTCAAGGTGCGGTAGTTGGTCTCCAGCATCGCATTGCCGGTGGTCAGCGCAGGCGTGGTCCGGCGATCCAGCAGCAAGTTGACGGTCGCATCCCCGTAGGTCGTCCACGATCCTTGCATGGTCGCGATGTTGACCGCCTTGAAGATGGTGTCGTAGTCGACCAGGGCGTACAAGGAACGGCGCGGGTCGAAATAGCGCAGATCGCCGCCGACGGCGCGCCGGTCGACCTCGCCATCGATGGTCTGCTGAATGCCGTAGACGCTGCCGCTCAAGCGGTCGGCGATGCCTTCGGTTTCGACCGACATGCCGTAAAAGCGCCGCTTCGAGTCGAAGAAATCGTCGGCCGGCACCCCGGCGACCGCATTGACCCGCCATTTGGGCACGAAGGCATAGCCGATCTGGGCACCGTCGAACTTGCCGAGCACCCCGCCGCCGGTCGGCGATTGACGCCCGATCTTGGCCGACAAGCCGGTGCCGGTCTGGCGATAGTCGAAATACAAGGCCGAGAGCCGGTTGCGGCTACGGCCGTCGCTCAGGAAGTTCGCGGTATACGAATCGCGGAAGACGAACCGCATGTCCTGATCGGCATCGCGATGGCGATAGTTGAAATCGACGTTATTGACCAGCTGCGATTGATCGACATTGGTCAGGGTGTCTTCCGAAATGACGGTCGGCGCGCCCTCGAGCGGGGTGTCCTTGAGCAGCGTGGTGATGTTCGAACGCCCACCGTAGTAGTACTGCGAGACCGAGCCGTTGATGGTCGTGGTCGGGGTGATGGGCCCGCGCGGACGACGCCCGCCGCTGCTGCTGGCGACCGCATTGAGCTTGTCGAGCTCGGACTTGACGCGCTCGGCGCCCGGCCCGGTCGGATACAGCTTGAGGTAAAGCTCGAACTCGGCGCGCGCACGCTTGTAGTCGCCCAGGCGCGCCCGCGCCACGCCGGCCATTTCCTGGCCGTCTTGCGATGCGACGTTGGGCGGCAGATTCAGCAATTGATTGAAATGACCGATGGCCGCTTCGAAATCGGATTTTTCGAGCTCAGCGCGGCCCTGGGCGAGCAAGGCCCGACCTTGCGCGTCGATGTCACCGGCCTGAGTCGTGGTGGTCTGCACGCCTTCGGTTGTGACGGATTCTGGCGTGGCAGACGCCGCAGGCGGTGTTGCGGGTGGCGTTGCGGCCGCCGCAGCCGGGGCGCCGGGTGTCGTGGGCGCCCCCGATGCGGCAGGCACGCCGGCAACCGCGGG
>CAXBRX010000151.1:0-7902 GCA_963977835.1 uncultured Derxia sp. | reverse complement strand
CGCGCGCAGCGAACTCGATCCGGATTGGATCAGACATCGGCGCCGCCTCGAAGGCGATCTCGACAACATCTTGCTCAAGGCGCTCGAAAAGCCGATCGAGCGCCGGTATGCGAGTGTCGATGCTTTCGCGGCCGATTTGCGCGCCTATCTCGACGGCCGGCCGGTCAGCGCGCACGCCCCCGATTGGCGCTATCTGGCCCGCAAATTCGTCGCCCGCCATCGCGCAGCGGTGGTGGCGGGCGCGGCGGCGGTGCTCGCGCTCGTGATCGGCGCCGGCACCACGGCCTGGCAGGCGCATGAAGCGAGGCGCGCGCGCGATCTGGCCCAGGCACGGCTCGATCAGACGCGCGAGATCACTCGCACGCTGGTGTTTCGCTTCGGCGATGCCATCACCCATCTGCCGGGCGGCATGCGCGTCAAGGAAGACCTGCTCAAGGAATCGGCGCAAGCGCTCGAGCGTATCGACGCTGCGGGGGGCGGCGACGCCGCTTTGCGCGGCGAATTGGCCGGCGTGTACGCGCGCCTGGCCGAATTGCAGGGCAACCAGACCAGCGTTTCGCTCGACCGCAGCGAGGAGGCTTTCGCGAACGCGCAACGCGCGCTCGATCTCGCCGCACCGGTATGGGCCGAACGCCGTGCCGATTGGCGTTTCGCGCTCGCGGTGGCGGTCGCACATCTGACCAGCGCCCAGCAATGGCGTAATCACGGCGAGGTCGCGCGCGCGCTCGAAACGTTGGAAGCCGGCCTTGCGCGGCTCGACGAAGCGCTGCCGCTGGTGGCGGACCCGGCGTCGGCCGCGCTGCTGCAAGCCCAGCGCGCTTCGATGCTGGTGGCGGCCGGTCAGTTTTACGATCAGGCCACCACCTTCAGCCTGGCGCGGCCCGCGCAGGCGCTCGAACGCTTCGGGCAGGCCGAGCAGGTCTACCGCGACCTGCTGGCGCACCCCGACTTGCTTGATCGGCTCGATGCGCAAGGTCTGCCCGACGAGCCCAAGGCGCGCTGGTCGGCAATGAACCAATTGGCGGTGATCCAGGGCGCGAAGGCGCTGATCTGGCTGCGTCAGGATCGCCTCGACGACGCGTTGCGCGAAGCCGATGCTGCGGTAGCGAGCAGCCGCGCCACGGTCGCCGCGGACCCGGTCACCACCTATTGGCGCGACGCGCTCATGACCCAGGCCAACACACTCGCAGTCGTGCAACTGCGGCTCGAGCGATGGGACGATGCGCTCGCGTCCGCCGAACTGGCCTGGGAGGCCGCGGCCCGGCTTGCAGCCGAGCATGGTGCGCAAAGCAAATGGGCGGTGAGCCGTCCCATCCTCGCCCTGCAACTTGGACGCTCGCTCGCCGGCACCGGTGCGCATGCCCGCGCGCTGGCCTTGTATGCGCAGACGTTGCCGGGCTGGGAGGCGTTGGCGCAAGGTCCGGGCGCGGCCAACGCGAAGCGCCGTCGCGCCTTGATGCGGGTGTACATGGCGCGCTCGTACGCGGCGCTGGGGCAGGGTGCGCAGGCGCGGGCGAGTGCGACGGCGGCCGTGGCCGAACTCGATGCGCTCGCGGCCGATGGCAAGCCCGCGCGCGAACTCCTGATCGCGCAAGCACAGGCCTGCGCAAGTTTGTCCGACGTGGATGCGGGGGGCGCGGCGGCTTGGCGCGCGCGCGCACTGGAGATTTACGCGCAGGCCGATCGTCTACAGCCGCTCGGTCCCGACGACGCGGCATTGCGCCGCGGGCTGCAGGCCGCGGTGCAATGAACGCCGTCGGTCCGCTACGCCGTCGGTCTCAATGGCTTTCGGACAATTGTTCCTGTGCCGACTTGCCGTGGTACTTACCGTCCTTGTTGACGACCCCCTGAATCTTCTTGTCGGTCTTCTCGAGCGCTTCACCGACTTTTTCACCGGCCTTCTTGACCGCGGTGCCGGTCTTCTCGACCACCGGCTTCACGGCTTCGCCGGTTTTTTGGGCGGCGTGGTCGATCGCCTTGCCCGTACGTTCGAGCACGCCGGGCGCGGCATCGTCAGCGCGTGCGTGTTGCATGCCGGCGAGCGCAATAACGAACAGTGAGCACAGGGCGAACGCCCGCGAAATCTGGATGGCAGCCATGGTCTTGGTCCCGCAAAAGACGATGCGCGCACGACCTCAGCCGATGCGCACCTGATTCTTGCCGCCGTACTTGGCCTGATAGAGCTGGTCGTCGGCAAGCGCAAGCATCTTCTCATGGCTGGGCACGGCGATGCGATCGCAGATACCGATGGAAATGGTGACATGCAAGTGGGGGTGCAGGCTGGTCCAGGCAAAGCCCTCGACCGCGGCGCGGATCTTCTCGCAGACCACCGCTGCGCCGGCCGCATCGGTGCATGGAAAGACGAAGGCGAACTCTTCGCCGCCGTAACGCGCGGCGAGGTCGTTGGCGCGACCGTGCTCGCGCATGATGCGCGCGATCACGCGCAGCACTTCGTCGCCGGTCGCGTGGCCGCAGCGGTCGTTGATTTGTTTGAAGAAATCGATGTCGGCCAGCGCCACCGCGAGCGGTGTACCGTCGCGGCGCGCGCGCGCGAACATCTCGGCCAGATGGGCGTCGAAATGGCGTCGGTTGGCGAGTCCGGTCAGGCTGTCTTCCTGTGACAAACGTTCGAGCTTGGCGAGCAACTGGGTCTTGGTCGCGTCGGCGTTCATCAAGGTGTCGTTGAGCTTTTGCAGATCGTCGTTGGCGCGCGCGAGCTCGACATGGCGCAGGCGATGGATCTCGGCCTCGCGCTTGGCCTGCTCGGTCTGGTAGGCGATCTGCAGGCTTTTGAGCTTGCGGTCGGAGTTTTCGTTGAAGACTTCGCGTTCGAGCTGGTGGTAGCGCTCGAAATGCGCGAGCGCCTCGGCCGGCTGGTTCATGCGTTTGTGCAGGTCCGACAAGGCGCGGTGCACGAGCGCGAGTTCGGGCCGCGCATTGATGCGCTCGGCCACCGCCAGCGCCTGGCCCAGCGTGATGCGCGCTTCGTCCATGCGCTCGCGCTGGATGAGGAGGTCGCCCAGCGCCTTGAGTGCGCGCGCTTCGGCGATGGTGTAGCCGACCTCGCGCGCGATCTCGATCGAGGCGCGCTGGCAGGCCTCGGCGTCGTCGAGCCGGTCCAGGCGTTCGAGCGTCAGCCCCATGTTGTTGAGCGCCGCGGCTTCGCCGGCCCGGCTGTCGGTCCGGCGGAACAGGGTCAAGGCTTCTTCGAGCGCGGCCAGCGCTTCGACATGGTTGCCCAGATTCTTGTGATTGATGCCGATGTTGTTGAGCGTGCGCGCCGAGGCGGCGTCGTGCCCGCAGGCGCGCGTCAGCGCGAGGCTCTGGGTGTAGAACTCGAGCCCGCGCTCGGGATCGCCCGATTTCGAATGCACGATGCCGATGGTGCGCAGCGTGAGTGCGCGCGAAGCGTCGTCGCCGTTGCGCTCGTCGAGCGCTAGGGCGCGCAATTGATGCTCGAGCGCCTGGGCGTAATCGCCGAGGTCGTCGAGCACCTGACCGATCGCACGCAAGGTCTTGGCGCAGCCGCGGTCGTGGCGCAATGCCTCGAACAGGTCGAGTGCGTCGCGCAGGTCGGTCAAGGCGCTGTCGAACAGCGCGAGTCGGTGCGACAGCGTGCCGCACAAATGCAGCGCATCGGCGTGCAGGATGCGGTCGCCGATGCGTTGCGCGAGCGTCGCCGCGGTGCGCGCATGGCCGAGCGCGGCCGAAGCGTTGGTGTCGGCCAACTCGTTGCCGAGCGCGAGCAAAGAAACGATGCGCGCCGGTTCGCCGCCCCGTTCGACCAAGTCTTTGTCGCGCATCTGTTCGATGTCGACCGGCTCCGACGGGCCCGGCGCGGCAGCGCCGACCGCGGGCTCGGAGACTTCGGACTGGGCGTAAGGAGACGGACGGCGCATGGTCGCTAGTGTTGCACGAGGTCGGCCCGATCGAGGTCCAATCTGTCGCGCGCAATCGTCAATGCCTGCGGATTGGCGGCCGTCAGCGCGGCGCCGAATTGCTTGGCATCGCCAACCACCACGGCGCGTTCCTGTCCGGCCGGCCAATGCGCTTGCGCGAACGACTGTACTTGTTGCGGCGACACTGCTTCGATCTCGGCGATGAACCGGCCGAGCTGATCGAGCGGCAGCGCATCGGTCACGAGAGACGCCACATTGCCGGCCAGCCCGTCGGTCGTCTCGAGGCTGCGGCTGAAGTTGCCGATCAAGGTGGCTTTGCGCGCGGCGAGTTCGTCATCGGCCGGCGCGGTCGCCGCCATGCGCGCGATTTCGGTGCGGATCAGATCGAGCACCTGCGGCGCCGATTCGTTCTTGGTCTGGGTCGCGGCGGTGAAGATGCCGCCGGCACGGCGCGCATCGATGCCGCTGCCGGCGCCGTAGCTCAGGCCGCGCTTGATGCGGATTTCCTGGTTCAGGCGCGACGAATACCCGGCGCCGAGCACCGCATTGGCAACCTGGCCGATGGTCCAGTCGGGCGCATTGCGCGCGATAGAGGGGATGGCGACGACCACGCCGGCCTGACCGGCCCCGGGCATGTCGACCACGACCAGCGGCGCGGCGATGGGTTGCGGCGCGCCGACCTGTGCCTGGGCCAGTGCCTGGGCCGGACGCTTCCAGTCGCCGAGCGCCTTGGTGGCGAGCGCGACCGCGTCGTCGAGCGTGATGTCGCCCGCGAACACGAGCACCGCATTGTCGGGACGGAAGGCAGCGTTGTGGGCGCGGACCAGATCGGCGCGGGTGATGCGGGCCAGGGTGGCCGGCGTGCCCGAACGCGATTGACCGTAGACGCTGGCGCCAAAGACCGCGCGGTTGGCGGCCAGACCCGCGAGGCGGCGCGGGTCGGCCAGCGAGACCTTGAGGCCGTCGAGCATCTGGCGGCGCACCCGGTCGATCTCGGCCGGGGCGAAGGTCGGGGTGCGCGCGACTTCGGCCATCAGGTCGAGGGCGGCATCGAGTTTGGGCCGCGTGACCGTCATGCCGACCGACATCGCATGCCAGCCGGCGCCGGTGCCGATCGAACCGCCGAGCGATTCGGCGGTTTGCGCGATTTGCGGCGCGCTGTGCTTGGCGCTGCCTTTGTCGAGCGTGCCGGCGGTCAGCGCCGCCAGGCCGGCGAGGTTGTCGGGATCGGCCGCGCTGCCGGTCTGCACGAGCAATTCGGTGGTGACCAGCGGCAGGCCCGGGCGTTCGGCCACCACCACGCGCAAGCCGTTGGGCAGGCTGCGTTCGGTCGGGGTGGCGATCTTCAGCGCGCGCGGCGCGGCGGGCGGCGGCGGGGTCGGGAAATCATCGGCGCGGGCGATCGGGGCGGCGAGCGGAACTGCCAGGGCGACTGCGAGTGCGGCCGCGGCGTGCCAGCGCAAAGGGCGAAGGAAGGCTGCGTTCATGACGGGCTCTTGGGGCTGGGCGCGGCAGCGGCCGCGCGGTATTCGATGACGACCTTGCGGGCGCCGGTGATGTAACGGCGCACCACGCGCTGCACGTCGGCGGCGGTCACGGCCTGCAAGGCGGCGAGCTGGGTGTTGACCGTGGCGACATCGCCGTCGATGACGGCCGCATTGCCGAGCGCCATGCCCAGGCCGAGCGGGGTCTGGCGTTCGAGCAAGGCGCCAGTCACGAGCTGGGTGCGGATCTTGTCGAGTTCGGCGGCGCTGGCCGGCTGTTTGGCCAGGCGTGCGACTTCGGCGTCGAGCGCCTTGGTGACTGCATCGAGCGATTTGCCTTGGCTTGCGATCGCATACGCGGTCAACAGGCCGGTATCGACATGGGCGTCGGCGTCGATGCCGACCGACGAAGCGATCTGCTGGCGATAGACGAGCGATTGATACAGCCGCGACGAATCGCCGGCACCGAGCAAGGCGGCTGCGATCTTGAGCGCCGGCATGTCGGCGTCGGCTGCGGGCGGGATGAGCCAGGTGATGGCGACCGCGGGCAGCGGCACATTGGGGCCGGTGATCTGGACCTTGGCGTCGGCGCTGCGCGCGGGTTCGACGGCGGTCACGCGCGGGATTTTCGCGGCGGGCGCCTGGATGGCACCGAAATACCGGTCGACCCAGGCGTCGAGTTGGGCCTGGTCGAAATCGCCCGTCACCACCAGCACCGCGTCGTCGGGGCGGTAATACGTCGTGTGGAAGCTGCGCACATCGTCGAGCGACGCGGCTTCGAGTTCTTCGATGCTGCCGATGCCCGGGCGCTTGTAAGGATGCACGCGGTACGACGCCGCCGGAATCGCATTGAACAAGCGTCCGTAAGGCTCGGCGAGCACGCGCTGGCGCAATTCTTCCTCGACCACCGCGCGCTCGGATTTGAAATTCGCTTCGTCGACGTTCAGGTGGGCCATGCGCTCGGCTTCGGCCCAGAGCAGACGTTCGAGATGGTTCGACGGGACGACTTCATGGTAGGCCGTGGTGTCGTCGGCGGTGAAGGCGTTGTTCGAGCCGCCGACGTCTTCGGTCATGCGGTCGAGTTGTTCGCTTTGCATGTACTTCGTGCTCTTGAACATCATGTGTTCGAACAGATGCGCGAAGCCCGAGCGGCCTTGCGGATCGTCCTTGGAGCCGACGCGGTACCAGACTTGCACACTCACCGTCGGGCTCGTCTGCATCGGCGCGCTGATGACCAACAGGCCGTTGGACAAGGTGCGGGTGCGGTAGGCGATGGGCGGGATGCGCAAGGTTTGCGCATCCGGTTTGGCTGCAACCGCGGCGGCAGGGGCGCTTTGCGCTGGAGTGGCGAACCACAGGCTGGTGCTGAGGCCGGTCAGGAAGACGGCGTGGCGCAAGGCGTGAGCCCAGCGGTGACGAACACAGGAATGCTGGTACATGGAGTTGGGCGCGCCCGCGCATTCCGGATCGGAACGCCTGCGCGTCGAGGTGACTGGATCGCGCTGATTGTACGGGGCTTGGATCACCCGTGGATCGGCGTGCGTCCCCTCATTGCGTGATGCCGACGAGTGTGTGCGGCGCCGCAAGGCTGCGGCGCCGCAATGCCGCGAAGCGTTTACTCGCTGCGGCCGCGCAGCATGGCGTACAGCAAAATCGCCCCGAAGGTGGCGGTGCCGATGCCGCCCATCTTGAAATCGCCGAGCGTCAGGGTGAAATCCCCGGCGCCGATCACGAGCGTGACCGCGGCGACGATGAGGTTGCGGTTCTGGCTGAAGTCGACCTTGTTTTCGACCCAGATGCGCGCGCCGGCCACGGCGATCAGGCCGAAGACCACGATCGACACGCCGCCGAGCACCGGGCTGGGGATGGTCTGGATCAGCGCACCGAACTTGGGCGAGAAACCGAGCAACAAGGCCACGCCGGCCGCGACGATGAAGATCAGCGTCGAATACACGCGGGTGGCGGCCATGACGCCGATGTTTTCGGCATAAGTCGTGACACCGGTGCCGCCGACGCTGCCTGCGACCATGGTGGCCAGACCGTCGCCGAGGAAGGCGCGGCCCACATAGGCGTCGAGGTTGCGGCCGGTCATCGCGCTGACTGCCTTCAGGTGGCCGAGGTTTTCAGCGACCAGGATGATGGCCACCGGCACGATCAGGGTGATCGCATGGGTGTCGAACACCGGCGCGGTGAAATGCGGCAGGCCGAACCAGGCGGCCGCCGCGACCTTGCCGAAATCGACCGGCTTGCCCAGGCCCGCGCCATTGGTCAGGACCATGTAGATCAGGTAGGCGAGGATCAGGCCGACCAGGATCAGCAGTTTTTGCAACAGCCCGCGCGTGAACACCGCGACCCCGCCCACGCACAAGATGGTGACCACGCCCATCCAGGCTTCGAACGGCGTGCTGCCCACGCCCTTGACCGCGATCGGCGCCAGATTCAGACCGATGACGGCGACCACCGCGCCCGTCACGACCGGGGGCATGAAGCGTTCGATCCAGCCCGCGCCCACGCCCATG
>CAXBRX010000150.1:0-7952 GCA_963977835.1 uncultured Derxia sp. | reverse complement strand
ACATCACCGCGCGCCGGCAGGCCACGGTGTCCACGCAGATCACCGGCACCCTGACCCAGGTGCTCATCGAAGAAGGCGACCACGTCAAACAAGGCCAGGTGCTCGCACGGCTCGAAGACAAAGCCTTGCGCGCCACGCTCGATGTGGCCAAGGCGGGCCTCGCCACCGCGCAGGCCCAGGTGGCGCAAGCCCAGGCGCAACTCGTGCAAGCGGAATCCGATGCGCGCCGGCAAGACGCGCTGGTGGCAAGCCGCATGGTGACGCCGCAATCGGCCGAGCAGGCGCATACGGCCGTGGCCTCGATGGCGGCGCAACTCGAAGCCCGGCGGCGCGAGGTTGAATCGGCGCGCGCCCAACTCGCGCAGGCCCAGGTCAATTTCGATTATTCGATCGTGCGCGCGCCGTTCTCGGGCGTGATCACCGTCAAGGCCGCGCAAGTGGGCGAAATCGTGTCGCCCTTGTCGGCCGGCGGCGGGTTCACGCGCACGGGCGTGGGCACCATCGTCGACATGGATTCGCTCGAGGTCGATGTCGACGTGAACGAGGCCTACATCGGTCAGGTCAAGCCCGACATGCCGGCCGAGGCGGTGCTCGACGCCTATCCCGATTGGAAGATCCCGTCGCATGTGATCGCCATCGTGCCGACCGCCGATCGCGGCAAGGCCACGATCAAGGTGCGCGTCGCATTCGAACAAAAGGATGCGCGTCTGGTGCCCGACATCGGCGTGCGCGTGAGCTTCCTCGGCTCGAAGCCGGCGGCCAACGCGGTGGCGCCCAAGGGCGTGCTGGTGCCGCCCGAGGCCATCGTCGAGCGCGACGGGCGCAGCGTGGTCTTCGTCGTCGTGGATGGCAAGGCAGTGCAGCGCGCGGTCAAGCCCGCGGCGCAAGACATCGGCGTCATGAAGTTGTTGCCCGACGCGGTGAATGTCGGCGAGCGCGTGGTGGTGGCGCCGCCGGCCGCGCTGCACGACGGCGCCAAGGTAAGCATCGAAGGCGAGCCGCACGCCTGAGCGGCGGCAGGTCTCATACATCGCAGTGCAAGCGCAAGGAGGCTGGGCATGGGCAAGCTGATCGAAATCCAGGACCTGTCGAAGTCCTATGAACGCGGCAAGCAAAAGGTCGAGGTCCTGCATCACATCGATCTGACCGTCGACGAAGGCGACTTCCTTGCGTTGATGGGGCCGTCGGGCTCGGGCAAGACCACGCTGCTCAATCTGATCGGCGGACTCGACCAGCCTACCGGCGGCAGTATCAGCGTGGCCGGCCAGCGCATCGATCAACTCAACGCCACGGCATTGGCCAAATGGCGCGCGGCCAAGGTCGGCTTCGTGTTCCAGTTCTACAACCTGATGCCGATGCTGTCGGCCCAGCGCAATGTGGAACTGCCTTTGTTGCTGACCAAACTTTCGGGCGCCGAGCGGCGCAAGCGCGCGAGCGTGGCGCTGCAATTGGTGGGCCTCGCCGATCGCGCGAGCCACAAGCCGACCGAACTTTCGGGCGGGCAGCAACAACGCGTTTCGATTGCGCGCGCGATCGTCTCCGACCCCAGCCTGCTGGTTTGCGACGAACCGACCGGCGACCTCGACCGCCAATCGGCCGAGGAAGTGCTGGCCTTGCTGCGCGCGCTCAACCGCGACCATGGCAAGACCATCCTGATGGTCACGCACGACCCCAAGGCCGCCGAGTACGCCAACCACACCCTGCATCTCGACAAGGGCACGCTGGTCGAACAGACCGCCGCCTGAATCGCCGCCTGAGGAGGTCGCCATGAAGTACCTGCACCTGATATGGGCTGCGCTGTTTCGGCGCAAGACCCGCACCGTGCTGACGCTGGTGTCGATCGTGGCCGCGTTCTTGTTGTTCGGCTTGCTCGACGCGGTGCGCACTTCGTTCGACCAGGCCGGGCAAAGCGCCAACGGCGCGCAACGCCTGCAAACCGGTTCCAAGCTGTCGTTCATCCAGACCTTGCCGCAATCGCTCGAAGCGCAGATCGCGCAAGTGCCGGGCGTGAAGACGGTGACCTACGCCAACTGGTTCGGCGGCGCCTACCAGGACCCGCACAACCAGGTCTTCAGCTTCGCGGTGGCGCCCAATTATCTCGATCTGTACCCCGAGATCGTCACCAGCGATGCCGAGCGCAAAGCCTTTGCCGACAAACCGACCGGTGCGCTCGTGGGTGAACGGCTCGCGCAGCGTTTCAATTGGAAGGTGGGCGACCGCGTGCCCTTGCAATCGACGATCTTTCCCGATCGCAGCGGCAGCAAAAATTGGGCGTTCGACATCGTCGGCATCCTGCATTCGACCGACAAGAAATCGGGCGGCTTCTTCGATCAGATGTTCCTGCTGCATTGGAAATACTTCGACGACACCACGCCCTACAACCAGGGCCAGGTCGGCTGGTACGTCACGCATGTGGCCGATGTGAGCCAGGCCGACCGCGTGGCCAAAGCGATCGACGCGCTCTCGGCCAACTCCGACCACGAAACCCGCACCCAGACCGAACAAGCCGCGACCGCGAGCTGGATGAAACAACTCGCCGACATCGGCCTCATCGTCGGCTCGATCATGGGCGCGGTCTTCTTCACGCTGCTCCTGCTCTCGGGCAACACGATGATGCAAGCGGTGCGCGAACGCACGAGCGAACTCGCGGTGCTCAAGACCATCGGCTTTTCGAGCCGCAGCGTGCTGGCCATGGTGTTGGCCGAGTCGGTGCTGTTGCTGTTGCTCGGCGGCGTGGTCGGGCTCGGGCTTGCGAGCCTGATCATCCCCGTGGTGAGCGCGGGCAGCGGCGGCATGCTGAACCTGCCTTCGGTCGGCGCGAGCAGTTGGCTGCTGGGGCTGGCCTTGATGGTCCTGATCGGTGTGGCGGTCGGAGCGCTGCCGGCCTGGAGCGCAATGCGCTTGAACATCGTCGATGCCCTGGCGGGCCGTTGAGGAGCAGCCCATGGCCTTCTTGAGAAATTTTCTGCTGATCCTGCTGCTCGTCGTCGTGCTCGCGGTCTGGGTCATGCTGCCCTGGCCCGGCGCGATCGCGCTGGCCGTGTTGATTGCCGCCTGGTTGTTGCTGACCCGGCGCGGGCGCCAGACGAGTTCGGTCGCGAGCGTGGGCATCAGCACCTTGCGCCAGCGCCTGGGCGCCTCGGCCGTCATCGTCGTCGGCATCGCCGGCGTGGTCGGCGTGCTGGTCGCCTTGCTCGCCATGGCCGAGGGCTACAGCCAGACCTTGCGCAACTCGGGCAGCGCCGACACCGCCATCGTGATGCGCGGCGCCTCGGCATCGGAAGTCATGTCGGTGCTCGGGCGCGACAGCGTCGCCCTCATTCCGCAAACACCGGGCATTGCGCGCGACGCCAAGGGCGAGCCAATCGCCACCAGCGAGATCGTGGTGGCCGCCAATCTGCCGCTCAAACGCGGCGGCCCCGACGAAGAAGGCAGCGTGCAATTGCGCGGCGTCAGCGAACAGGCCTTCACCGTGCGGCCGCAAGTCAAGGTCGTCGACGGCCGCCGCTTCACGCCGGGCCTGCGCGAATTGATCGCCGGGCGCGGCGCGGCACGCCAGTTTGCGGGCCTGGTGCCAGGCAAGGAAGTGCGCCTGGGCAACGAGACCTGGACCGTGGCCGGCATCTTCGCCTCGGGCGATGCGATGGAATCCGAAATCTGGGCCGACGCCAGCGTGGTCGCCGACACCTACCGCCGCGGCGGCAGCCGTGCGTCGGTCACCGTCAAGCTCACCGACCCGCAAGCCTTCGGCGCATTCAAGACCGCACTCGAATCGAACCCGCAACTCCAGGTCGATGTGAGCACCACGCTCGAGTATTTCCGCAAGCAATCCGAAGGCATGACCAAAGTGATCCGCATCATCGGCATCACGGTCGGCGTCATCATGGCCATCGGCGCGATGTTCGGCGCGCTCAACACCATGTTCGCCGCGGTCGCCGCGCGCGCACGCGAAATCGCCACGCTGCGCGCGATCGGGTTCTCGGGCCTGCCGGTGGTCATGGCGGTGATGCTCGAAACCATGCTGCTCGCGCTCATCGGCGGCCTGCTCGGCGGCGTGCTCGCCTGGGTGCTGTTCAACGGCTACAGCGCCTCGACGCTCGCCGCCGGCTCGGTCGGACAACTGGCCTTCGAATTGCGCGTCACGCCCGAACTGCTCTGGACCGGCCTCAAATGGGCGCTCGCGATCGGCTTCATCGGCGGACTCTTCCCCGCCGTGCGCGCCGCGCGCATGCCGGTGACGGCGGCGTTGCGGGAGCTTTGAAGATTGGCGTTTGGCGACGGGCTCAGAACGAACCGACCACCGGAAGCTTCCTTGCCGACTAGACAGTCTGAGCTAGTGTCGGGCCGACGCAGACGACGAAGCTGCGCGCTGCAAACGCGCCACTACACCAGCCCATTGCGCCGCGCGCGCCGGATGATCGACTTGCAGCTTGAGCGCGAGTTCCGGCGCGGTCAGCCCGGTTGCCGCGTCCTTCAGATCGATGCGCGCGCCGTGGTTCAGCAGCAAATCCACCTCGTCTTCTGCGCCTGCAAGTACCGCCGCATGCAATGGCGTGGAACCGCGCATGTCGATGTGATTGACGTCGAGTCCTTTGGAAATCAGAAGGACTAGCAATTGCTCCTTCTCCTCGCTCGACGCGCTGCCTTGCACAACGAAGGACGCTCCTACGCCACGCTGCAAAGCCTCGATGTCGTCCGGTGTACCGCGTGCCGCCGACAGATAGGCGCGGCAAATGCTCTTGGCATAAGGAATCTTCAGACCACCCTGTTCGGCGCACACTAATAGCGATTCGATGTCTTGCCGCGACACCACGTAGGCGGACAGCCCCACATACCCAATGATCAGGGCACCGCCGATCGACCATACCCACTTGCGACCACCGAACGCCATGCTCAACCCCAAACGCGCTCGTTGGCGCGCACAATCCCGTAATCGATGTAGGCGAGTGCGGTAGCTCGCCGCGCAGGCTCATTCCGAACGATCAGGGACCAGGCCAGCACGCTACGAAAATTGCGGCACAACTGGTCGCGAACACGTTCGTAGATACGCGCCTCGATCAAGTTCTGGTCCTTGAGATGCTTGAACCATTGCTTGACGGCTCGGCGCGCAAGCTTCGTCATTGCGCTCTTCACGCCGCTTCCCGGATTCACGCTCCAGCGAAAGACCTGCTCGATCCAGCCCATCCCGTAACTCGCATCGATGGCCTCTACCAACAGACCCTGCGCCAAATTGCGGTGCTCCTTCGTGATCGTCGCAGCCGCAATCTGCCCAGCCTCCGTCGGGAAAAAGAACTGCAGCACGGCCTTCGTTTCCTGATCGTCAAAAAGTAGTTCCTCCTCGCTGAAGCTGCGAAGCTGGACCATTTCGTTGGGCATATTGAAACCCCTATGGCTAATTAGGTTTGAACGCAAGGGATCGCCAAGGTTAGGCGTTGCATCTCTATTGAAGCAAATCACGTTACTAAAAGAAAAGCCTCCTATTGACCAACGGAAGGATCTTCTCCCATTTTTGCCGACGGCTTGCTGAGTCGAATGCTTGACCTGAACGTTCAGATCGTGAAATTCGGCACCTTCCTTTATGCCATAGGCAATTTCATTTTCGATGCGACATTAAGTGCTCACTAGGCACGCTTTCGTGCGCCGGCATTCTGCGCAGACGAAGCAAGACAACGTCGTTCTCCAAGCGTAGTGCAGCTCTTCCTCGTCCAACATCCCGCGAACATGCGTGGCAAAGCCCCTCCGGGCCGGCCATGAGCACAGCATTCCAGCCCTGAGCGATAGCATTACCGTCGCAAGGCCTTGTCCGGGCAGCCGGGACGGCATTTGGCGGCGGGCTCAGGACGAGCTTGTCGCCAGCGTCCATGCCCGCAGTCCGTCGCTGGGCTGGTCCGCATAAGCACCGAACCAGCGTGGGTAGCGCATCGGAACGGCTGTGCACAGGCACTGCATGAGTGCGATCGCGGCGCTGGCGCAGGGGCCGAGCAGATGCGCGGCCATCGCCCACGCTCGATCTGCCGGCGGCGTCCATTCACACCAGCCGAACCCCAGCGGAACTGGCGCGATGCGCAATCCCAAACGCCCGAATTGCACGGTGCAGCCTAAGCGCCCGGTACCTAGCCGGATGCGCACCGGTGATCGCCCCGCCCAGAGCGGAACGAGTGCATGCCCAAGCTCGTGCCACAGCGTGAGCAAGGGCCAGATGACGAACAAGATCAGGACAAACTGCAGCAAGTGCTTCATCGCGGTTGCGAAGCGAGAATCGGACAAATCGCATTCTCCCGCGCCATGACGCGCGTCTGAACACGCAATGCGCGCCTTCCCAAATACGCGGTACGTCGTGACATACCCACCCGTCTGAGTCCAATTCCGCCTAGCATGCGCGGTCGTCATTCGTCGTGTGCGCCGACCGGTGTCGGCGTTTCCCCATGCGCTACATCCTCCTCTCGGTTTTGTTCCTGGTGTGTGCCCACTCCTGGGGCGCGACTTACACCATCGAGTCCATCCCTGACCAACGTCTCGTCAACGGCAGCCACATTTCCGATCCCGACGCGATTCTGGACAACGACTCAAAAGCCGCCATCGATCGGCGCTTGATCGATCTCGAAGCGCTCGATGGCGTGCAGATCGCGGTCGTCGCGGTCGAGTCGATCGGCGATGCGGACCTCGTCAGCTTCGCGCAGGATTTGTTCGTGCAATGGAAAATCGGCCACCGAGGCCGCGACGACGGGCTGCTGATTCTGCTCGTCAAAGACAAACGCACGGTGCGTCTGCATACCGGCTACGGCCTCGAAGGCGTGCTGCCGGACGTCGTCTGCAGCCGCATCATCCGCGAGCGGATGCTCCCCGAGTTGGAACAGGAACGTTACGGTGCAGGCGTGCTGGCGGCCATCGATTCGATCGAGGCGAGACTTTCCAGACAAGGCGCAGCGTCACCGATCGAATCGGACACACCGGCCATCATCGCGCCATCGGCCAAGAACGCGATGGGCGTGCTGGTCTTCTTCACCCTGTTCGCCTTCGTCGTCTTCGTCTCGAAATTCGCGCGCGGACATTTTTTCCTCCATGTCGTGACGAGACAGCTCGGCTGGCCGGAGTCCTTGCATTGGAACGGCTAGTATTGGCTGCTCATCTATTACGTCATGCCGGTCGCCATCGGTGGCGCCTGCCTGTCGTTGGCGCAACAGGCGCCTTGGACCACCCTGATCGTTGGCATGTATGCGTGCTACCTCGCGCTGACGATTCGCGAAGCAGTGGTCGAAGCACGCGCGCTCGCGCAATGGCGGAACAAACGCCGATATGGCGCCGTCGATCGACTGCTTCACGGTCGCCATGGCTTCTGGTTGCGCCGCGCGTTGTTGTTCCCGGTGCCGTTTCTTTTCCTCTATCTGTTCCAGCTCGGGCGGCGTCAGCGCTTGCGCAATGCGCCGCGCACCTGTTCGCGATGCAAGGCGCCGATGCGCAAACTCGATCCCATGCAAGAGCGCGAGCGGCTTTCCGCTGCCGAGCAGACGGAAGAGGATTTGCGCGCAGTGGATTACGACCTCTGGGCCTGCACAGCCTGCGCGAACACCTTGCGCATCGCCTATGACGGCAAGCGCAAAGACGACTATCAACGCTGCCCGAAATGCAAGCGCCGCACCTTCACACAGGAAAGCGACCGAGAACTCGTCAAGGCGACCGAGGACGCTGCGGGCCAGGGCGAGATCGTGCGCGTTTGCAAGCATTGCGGGCACAGTGCGACCTCGACTTATCGCATTCCCAGAATTGTCTCCAGCTCAAGCAGCAGCGGATCGTCTTCGGACTCGTCCTCGAGCAGTTCTTCGAGCAGCGGCAGCAGTTGGGGCGGCGGAGACTCGGGTGGCGGCGGTGCGAGCGGGAGTTGGTGAGGCCGCTGGCGCATCATGAGCGATGATGCGCCCCTCGCCTGGCCTTTTCCGGCCCGCCGCACCCAC